>NZ_JBFAXX010000057.1:0-55827 GCF_040680995.1 Kitasatospora sp. NPDC051914 | reverse complement strand
TGCAGTCGCGAGGGTGTCTGTCTCGGTCGTCACAAACTGAGGTTGGACACCCTCGCGCTGTCCGCGCAGCTATCCCTTGGAATCAGTCGTCTAGGCTGGCAGTGGCGTCTGATCCCGGGATCTCGGAGGAGCCGGTGGGCCACGCGTCGGGTGAGGGCTCGGTGCCCCTGCCGCAGCTGCGGCTGGACGACCTGCTGGACGAGCTGCAGGGCCGGCTGGACGCCGCCCGCACCACGCGCGACCGGGTGCACAGCCTGCTGGAGGCGGTGCTGGCGGTCGGCCGTGACCTGGAGCTGCCTCAGGTGCTGCGGCACATCGTGGAGGCGGCGGTGTCGCTGGTGGACGCCGAGTACGGGGCGCTCGGTGTGATCGGCGAGGACCGGCGGCTGGCGCAGTTCATCCCGG
This sequence comes from Kitasatospora sp. NPDC051914, assembly GCF_040680995.1. Taxonomy (NCBI): domain Bacteria; kingdom Bacillati; phylum Actinomycetota; class Actinomycetes; order Kitasatosporales; family Streptomycetaceae; genus Kitasatospora; species Kitasatospora sp. NPDC051914. The sequence continues at coordinate 55,422 of NZ_JBFAXX010000057.1, read as the reverse complement.
TCGGGATGTCGGACGAGCAGGTGAAGGAGATCGGGGACCTGCCGTCGGGACACGGCGTGCTGGGCGAGCTGATCAGGAACCCGGAGCCGCTGTGCCTGGCGGAGATCTCCTCGCACCCGTCCTCGTACGGCTTCCCGCCGCACCATCCGCCGATGCACACCTTCCTGGGGGTGCCGATCCGGGTGCGCGGGCGGGTGTTCGGCAACCTGTACCTCACCGAGAAGCGCGGCGGGCGGGAGTTCGACGCCGAGGACGAGTCGGTGCTGGCCACGCTCGCGGTGGCGGCGGGCGTGGCGGTCGACAACGCCCGGCTGTACGCGCAGGCGCGGCTGCGCGAGCGGTGGCTGGCGGCGAGCGCGGAGGTCACCGCGGGCCTGCTGTCCGGCCTCGGCGAGCAGGAGGTGCTGGACCTGCTGGTCGACCGGGCCGGCGAGATCGCCCGCGCCGACCTGACGGTGGTGGCGCTGCCGGTGCCGGACACGGAGGAGCTGGAGGTGCGGATCGCGTCCGGGCTGCGGGCCGACGAGCACGCGGGGCTGGTACTGCCGCTGGCCGGTTCCTTCGTCGGCGCGGCGGCCACCGCGGGCACCGCGGTGACCAGCCCGGACGTGCAGCACGATCCGCGGATCACGGCGGGGCCGCCGCGCTGGGAGGGCCTCGGGCCGGCGGTCACGGTGCCGATCGGCACCGCGGAGGGCGGGGTCCGCGGGGTGCTGATGCTGGCCAGGGCGGCGGGCCGGCCGCTGTTCGACCCGGAGGAGTCCGTGCCGCTGTCGGGCTTCGCCGGGCAGGCCGCGGTGGCGATGGAGCTGGCCGAGCGCCGCCGCGACTCCGAGCAGGTGGCGCTGCTGCGGGAACGCGACCGGATCGCCCGCGACCTGCACGACCTGGCGATCCAGCGGCTGTTCGCGACCGGGATGACGCTGCAGGGCGCGACCCGTTTCATCGACCATCCGGAGGCCGCCGACCGGGTGCTGCGCGCGATCGACGACCTGGACGAGACCGCCAGGACGATCCGCGCGACCATCTTCGGGCTGCGCACCCGGGACGCCTCGCCCGCCGCGGGCGGGTTGCGGGCCCGGGCGGTGGGGGCGGTGGAGCGGGCCGCCGCGGTGCTGGGCTTCGCGCCGGCGCTGCGGATGTCGGGGCTGCTGGACACCGTGGTGCCGCCGGGGACGGCCGACGAGGCGGTGGCGGTGCTGCAGGAGGCCCTGTCGAACACGGCCCGGCACGCCCGTGCGTCGGCCGTCGAGGTGTCGGTCGACGCGGGCGCGGAGCTGGTGGTCTCGGTACGGGACGACGGTGTGGGGCTGCCGGAGGGCGGCCGGCGCAGTGGTCTGGCGAACCTCGCCGAGCGGGCGGCCGCCCTCGGCGGGGAGTTCACGGCACGGGGGCGGCCGGGCGGCGGCACCGAGGTGGTGTGGCGGGTCCCGCTCGACGGGGCGTGACGGTCGGGATCGCGGGACGGACCCCGGGCGTCACCCGCCGACGGGCTCGCCGTCCGGGTCGTCGACGACCACGGCGAGCGGGAGGCGCGGTGTCGGGGCGCCCTCGGGGCCGTAGCCGAGGCGGATCAGCAGCTGGACGTGGCCGGGGCCCCGGTGGGTGTCGCGGGCCTCCGCGCGCAGGTACGGCCACTCCATGGCCTGGTGCAGCAGCGAGGCGCGGACGCCGTGGACGGTGGCCAGCAGCAGGACGTGCTCGAGGGCGAGGCCGGCGGTCAGCCAGTCCTCGGGGCTGTCGCCGGTGGTGGTGAGGACGGCGATGCACGGGTCGGGTTCGAAGGCGGCGGGCTGCTGGTGCTCGGCGGGGTGCAGGGCGGAGAAGTCCCGCACCGGGAGCCGTCCTGCGGTGTCCTGCGGGCCGAGTGCGGCGGCCGGGATGCCGTAGGGCGCCGGGCCGGTGCGCGGACGGACCCAGGTGCGGCTCTCGGCGCTGCGCTCCGGGTCGGTGGTGTTGCGGCGTTCGGCCTCGGCGGTGAGGTGGAGCAGCCGGTCCCGTTCGGTGCGGTCGGGCAGGACGAGGAGTGCGCCCTCGGTGCGGGCGGCCCGGGCGAATTCGTCGAGCAGGACGGGCGGCAGCGGGGTGTCGGCGAACGGGGTGCGGACGGTGTGCCGGCGCCAGATGGCGTCGTACAGCTCGGTGGTGCCGGGGAGGTCGACGAGGGCGGGTTCGTCGAGGTCGACGGCGGCGAGCAGGTCGGGCTCGGCGGAGTCGGGCAGCAGCCGGACCCTGGGTGCCCAGCCGAGCCGGCGGGCGGCGGTGCGCAGGTTGAACACGGCGGCGCCGACGGAGATGTGCAGGGCGCGTCCGCGGGGGTCGGTGGCGGGCAGGCCGCGCTCGGGGGCGGCGTGGACCTCGAGGGTGGAGGTCTCGGGGCGCAGCCGGAAGCGCCACGGCTGGCTGTTGTGGACGGAGGGTGCGGCGATCGCGGCGGAGAGCAGTTTCTCGAGTGCGACGGCGTCGAGGGCCTCGGTGCGCATGGCGGCCTCCTGGGTGGGCGTGGTCGGCGGCGGGGCGGAGGTCGTCCGCGGGGCGGTGGGCCTGCGGTGCGGAGGGTCTCCGGCCGGTGCCGGTACTCGTCGGCGTCGATCTCGCCGCGGGCGAAGCGTTCGGCGGGCGGTTGCCCGGGGGTGGGGCGGGCGGCCCCCTCCTCCGGGGCGGTCGGTCTGCGGGCTGTTCGCCCACTTAGATCGTCCCGCTGCGGTGGGGGCGGGGCTTGGGCCGATCGGCCCGGTTCGGCGGCCGCTGGGCTCAGGACGGTGGGCCCGGGCGGTACGGGCGGGGGTGGTGGTGCGGGTCCTCGCCCTCGGCGTGGGCGGCGAGGACGGCGGCCTGCAGGCGGCGTTCGACGCCGAGTTTGGCGAGCAGCCGGGAGACGTGGTTCTTGACGGTCTTCTCGGCGAGGTAGAGCCGTTCGCCGATCTGCCGGTTGGTCAGGCCCTCCCCGACGAGGGCGAGGATCTCCTTCTCGCGCGGGGTGAGGGCGGCGAGGGCGGCGTCGGTCTCCGGTTCCTCGTCCTGGTGGCGGAGGTTCTCCATGAGCTGGCGGGTGGTGGCCGGGTCGAGCATGGACTGGCCGGCGGCGACGGTGCGGACGGCGCCGACCAGGTCGGAACCCTTGACCTGCTTGAGGACGTAACCGGCGGCCCCCGCCATGATCGCGTCGAGCAGGGCGTCGTCGTCGTCGAAGGAGGTGAGCATCAGGCAGGCGAGTCCGGGGAGGGTGCTGCGGAGTTCGCGGCAGACGGAGACGCCGTCGCCGTCGGGGAGGCGGACGTCCAGGACGGCGACGTCGGGGCGCAGCGCGGGCACCCGGGCGAGGGCCTGGGCGCAGGTGCCGGCCTCGCCGACGACTTCGAGGCCGGGTTCGGCCTCCAGCAGGTCCCGCACTCCGCGGCGGACGACCTCGTGGTCGTCGAGGAGGAAGATCCTCACGGGCGCCGGCCCGGTGCCGCCGGTGGTGTCCATCGTGTCTCCCGTGGGTACGGGGCGGGTGCTCTTCGATTCTGCGCGGGGCGCGGCCGGGCCGCACCGGGCGGCACGCCCCGGGGCAGCGGGTGTGCGGCCGGGTCAGCCGGTGGTGGCGGCGGGCGGCGGGCGGAGCCGGCGCAGGTGGGGGTCGAAGGGGGTGCGGGGCTCGATGCGGACGCGGGCGTCGACGCAGACCAGGCCGCCGGGCCGGGCGATCAGCGGGTTGAGGTCGGCCTCGGCGAGCTGCGGCAGGTCGGCGGCCATCCGGGAGACGCCGGCGAGCACGGCGCGGACGGCGGCGACGTCCACCGCGGGCGTGCCGGGGGTGCCGGCGGTCGTGTCGGCCGTCAGCGGGGCGCCGCGGAGTTCGCCCAGCATGGTGTCGACGTCGGCGGTGGTGAGCGGGGCGAGCCTGGCGGTGCGGTCGTCGAGCAGGTCGGTGGCGGTGCCGCCGAGTCCGAGGACGACCAGGGGGCCGAAGACCTCGTCCTGGACGGCGCCGGCGAGCAGTTCGAGGCCGGGGGCGGCCATCGGCTGGACGACGGTGCCGGCCAGGTCGGTGCCGAAGCGGGTGGTGAACTCCCGGTGGGCGGCGCGGACCTCGTCCTCGCCGAGGAGTCCGGTGCGGACGCCGCCGGCGCGGCCCTTGTGGACGAGCCCGGGGACGTGTGCCTTGAGGACGACCCGGCCGTCGTGGCCGACCCGGCCGAGCGAGCGGGCGGCGGCGACGGCGGAGCGCTCGTCGGGCGCCTGCACGGACAGCATGAGCGGGATGCCGTAGCAGTCGAGGAGGCGGGCGGTGCGGGCCGGGTCGAGCCAGCCGCCGTCGGGGTGTTCGGTGAGGTGCTCGTCGAGGACGCGGACGGCCCCGACCGGGTCGTGGACGGGCGGGAGGGCCTCGGTGCCGGGCGGTTCGGCGAGCAGCCGGGCGCGGTCGCGGGCGTGGGCGAGGGCGCGGGCGGCGGCGAGCGGGTCGGCGTAGCTGGGGATGCGGCGGCCGTCGGCGCCGTCGAGGTGCCGGACGGGCATCTGCTGGTCGACGAGGACGGCGGCGACGGGGGTGCGGCGCCGCCCGGGGCCGTCGTGCAGGGCGCGGCGCGGGTCGTCGGGGCCGCTGGCGACGGCGGTGGGGACGAGGCAGACCAGCAGGGCGTCGACGGCCGGGTGCCGGTCGAGGAGGTCGATGCAGTCGAGGAGTTCGTCGGGGCGGACGGCTGCGGTGGCGTCGACGGGGTTGGCGGTGGTGGCACCGCCGGGGAGGACGGTGCGCAGGGCGGCGGCGAGGTCCTCGGGCAGCGGCGGGAGGTCGAGTCCGGCGTCGGCGCAGGCGTCCGCGGCGAGGACGCCGATGCCGCCGGCGTTGGAGAGGACGACGGTGCGGCAGCGCGGCTGCGGCAGCGCCTGGGCGTGCAGCAGGGCGGCCGTCTCGACGAGTTCGCCGATGCTGCGGGTGGCGGTGATCCCGGCCTGCCGGAACAGCGCCTGCCGGGTGACGGTGGGGGTGGCGGCGGCCGCGGAGTGCGAGGTGGCGCCTCGGCGGCCGGCGGCGGAGCGGCCGGCGTCGACGGTGAGGACGGGCAGGGTGCGGGTGACCCGGCGGGCGGTGCGGGCGAAGGCACGCGGGTTGCCGAAGGACTCCAGGTGGAGCAGGGCGAGGTCGGTGCGTCCGTCGGCCTCCCACCACTGCAGCAGGTCGTTGCCGCTGACGTCGTACTTGTCGCCGAGCGAGACGAAGCTGGAGACGCCGATGTCGAGCCAGGCCAGGCGGTCGAGCAGGGCGATGCCGACGCCGCCGGACTGCACGGCGACGCCGGCGCTGCCGGGCAGCGGGAGGGCGCCGCCGAATTCGGCGTCCAGGCGGACCTCCGGGTCGGTCTGGGCGATGCCGAGGCTGTTCGGGCCGACCAGGCGCATGCTGTGCCGGCGGCAGGAGTGCATCAGCTGGGCGGCGGCCTCGTGGTCGAGGCCGGCGGTGAGGACGACCAGGGCGCGCACCCCGGCCCGGCCGCACTCCTCGGCGGCGGCCGGCACCGCGGCGGCCGGCACGGCGAGGACGGCGAGGTCCGGGGTGCCGGGCAGGGCGGCGGTCGCGGGGAAGGCGGGCTCGCCGGCGACCTGGTCGGCGTACGGGTTGACGGCCCACAGCTCGCCGGTGAAGCCGCCCTCGCGGATCCTGACGAGGACGGCGTGGCCGACCGCGCCCGGTCGCCGGGAGGCACCGACGACGGCGACCGCGCGCGGCCGGAGCAGGGCGGTGAGGCTGGCGACGTCGGCGGTGGCGCCGCGGGCCTCGACGGCTTCGCGGTGGTGCTCGTCGTCCTCGTCCAGGCGGACGGTGAGCCGGATCTCGCCCTGGTCGAGGTGGCGCCGGACGGGCAGGCCGAGGTCGGCGAAGACGCGGTGGACGGCGCGGTTCCCGACGAGGGTGTCGGCCTCGACGGTGTGGACGCCGCGCTCGCGGGCGGCGTGCAGCAGGTGCTCGACGAGCAGGGTGGCGACGCCACGGTGGTGCCAGGCGTCGGCGACGGCGACGGCGATCTCGGCGGTGCCGGGCCGGTCGGGGGCGGTCTCGTAGTCGGCCTCGCCGACGAGTTCGCCGCCGACCCAGGCGCCGAGGGCGAGGAAACCGGGGCGGGGCGGGGCGCAGAGCCGTTCGGCGGCGAGCAGCGGGGCGCGTCGGCTGGCGCCGAAGAACCGCAGCCGGCGGCTCTCCTCGGACATCCGGACGGCGTGCAGGTCGAGGACGGCGGCGTGGTCGCGGGCCTCGATCGGGCGGATGGCGGCGGTGGTGCCGTCGGCGAGGAGGGCCTCGGCGGCGGGTGGCCGGTGCGGCAGGGTGGGCATGGCTGGGCTCCTCGCTCGCCGGGCGGGTGCCGGGCGGGATCGCGGTCGCCGGTGCTTCCACGGTCGGCCGGGCGGCGGTGCCGCGGACAGGGCCGGGCGGCCCCTTCCCGAGGGGCGTTGGGGCACTCACCGGGGGCACTCACCGGGGGCACGCCCCCACGGGTTGTGCGTGCCCTCAGTCGGCGGTGCGGAGTTCTCCGGCGACCTGGTGGGCCCACTGCCGGATGTGCTCGGCGTTGCGGTAGTCGCCGCCCTTGCCCTTCCTGACCATCATGCGGGCGATCAGGCCGGGGGTGTCCTCGGTCATGCTGCCGCCGAAGGTGACGTGGCCGCGGGCGTGCAGGCGTTCCATCTCGCGGGCGGCACCGGGCACAGGCAGGAGGTCCTCCTGTTCGGCGGAGCCGTCGATCGGGCCGCTGCTGAACAGCCAGACGGGCCGCTCGTTCAGCGCGTCGGCGTTGCGGTGGGCGCAGCGCAGGGCGTCGCGGTGCCAGTGGCCGGCGTACAGGGAGCCGCCGAGGATGACGGCGTCGTACGGGGTGACGTCGCGGACCTCGCCGGCGGGGACGACGGAGGCCTCGAAGCCGTCCTGTTGGAGGGCGAGGCCGATTTCGGCGGCGATTCCGGCGGTGGCGCCGTGCTTGCTGCCGTAGGCGACCAGGATCCTCTGGGTCTTCGTAGCGTTCATCACGTCCTCCCGTCGCCGGTCGGCCGGGGTGCCGGGCGGCAGGTGCCGACATCTCCAGGGTGGGGCACGGGGGCGGAGGCGGCCAGGGCCGTCGGGGGCGGTGCGGGTGGGCCGTTCGGCTGCCCGGTCGTCCCTGCTCGCCTCCGGGCGCTGCGAACCGGTGCCGACGGTCCGTCAGCGTTCGGCGCCGGGCGGGGCGGTGGACTCCCGGGGGACGAGGACCGGGTCCGGTGCGGGCCGGGAGGGTGCCGTGCCGTCGTCGAGGACCTCGAAGAGGCAGCGGGCGGCCTGGGCGCCGAAGCCGAACACATCGCGGCTCATCGCGGAGAGCCGGGGCCGTACGAGCCGGCACAGCTGCGAGTCGTCCCAGGCGACCAGGGAGAGGTCCTGGGGCACCCGCAGGCCCATCTCGGTGGCGACGGAGAGGCCGGCGACGGCCATCACGTCGTTGTCGTAGAGGACGGCGGTGGGGCGGTGCGCGGAGGCGAGCAGGGTGCGGGTGGCGCGGGAGCCGCCCTCTCCGGAGTAGTCGGCGGGCAGCGAGACCGCGTCCCCCAGGCCGAGTTCGGCGGAGACCTCTTCGAAGGCGCGGGTGCGGACGGCGCTGTGGCCGAGGCCGGCGGGGCCGCCGACCCGGGCGATCCGGCGGTGGCCGAGGGCCGCGAGGTAGCGGACGGCCTCCCGGACGGCGCGGTCGTCGTCCGTCCACACGGCCGGGTACGGGCCGGCCAGGGAGGGGTCGCCGACGGCGACGGCGGGCAGGCCGACGGCGGAGAGGGCGGGGATGCGTGGGTCGTCGGTGCGCAGGTCGACGAGGAGGGAGCCGCCGACCCGGCGGCCCTGCCACCATTCGCGCTGGACGTCGATCTCCTCCTCGATGCTGCCGACCAGTCGCAGCAGCAGGGAGCAGCGGCGTTCCACCAGGACGCTCTCGACGCCGGCGATGAAGTCCATGTAGAAGGGCTCCCGGCCGAGCATGGGCGCGGGCCGGGCGAGGACCAGGCCGACGGTGTCGACCTGCCGGGCGGAGAGCGCGCGGGCGGCGGTGTTGGGGGTCCAGCCGAGTTCGCGGGCGGTGGCGAGGATGCGTTCGCGGGTGGCGGCGGAGACGCCGGGGCGGTCGTTGAGGGCGAGCGAGACGGCTGCGGTGGAGACGCCCGCGCGGTCGGCGACGTCGCGGATGGTGACCCGTCTGGTGTCCGACCTTCCCCGGCTCATCGTCGGCCCTCCGGGGGCGCGGCGGCCCCGTGTCGCGGCTCCGCGCGCCCGCCCGCACGAAGATCGGCGTCCAATCTATGTGCCGTGCCGGTCCCGTGTCCACGAACCGGTTGAGGCCGGACGGGCGTCCGCGGGCCGCCCCGGGACGGGCCGTCGGACGCTGTCGGCTCAAGCGGTTGAGCGGCGGGCGGTGCCGGTGGGGCGGTTGCGGGGCGGTTGCGGGGCGGTTGCGGGTCAGCGTTCGACGACGAGGCTGTGGCAGGTCCAGCTGAACCGGGAGGGGCCGTCGGCGGGCGGGCGCGGGTGGTAGGTGCCGTCGGAGACGGAGAGGTTGACGATCAGGTAGGCGTGCCAGGTGGAGCCGACGCCCCGGCGGTCGGAGTGGACGGCGGCACCGTTGGCGTACCAGTCGACGGAGGTGCGGCCGAAGACGGTGCGGAGCTCGACGGTGGCGCCGGGGGCTATGCCGGCCGCGCCGCCGTGCCAGTAGCGGTAGCCGCCGCGGACGTGGTTGGAGACCTCCAGCAGGTCGGGGTTGTCGGGGTGGTACTCGAAGACGTCGATCTCGTTGCCGCCGTCCCGCCAGGTCCAGATGGCGGGCCAGGCGCCGAGGGCGGTGGGGAGGGTGACCCGGGCGAGCATCACGTCGCCGGGCCGCAGCTGGAAGCCGTCCGGGCTGCCCTCGGTGGTGAGCAGGTTGCAGTTCCACAGGTCGCTGCCGGGCCGCCGGGCGGCGGCGAAGACACCGCCGGGGCAGTAGGCGGGGACGAGGTGGTCGAGCTTGTGGTCGCTCCTGTTGGTGGGCCCCATCCGGGGGTAGGCGCTGCTGCGCCCCGCCACCCACTGCCGTGCCGACGTGAAGTCCGCGCTGAAGACCGTTGCCATCGCCGCCTCCCGGTTGCCGGTCCGCCGCGTTTTGGGCGGACGCCGTCAATCACTGGGAGTGAACTACCCGTCACGGTTCGTCATATGCGAATCGGAGGCTCCGAATCCGGACCGGTGGCCGTGTCCTCGCGGCGGGCGTGGCGCAGTTCCTCGAGCCCGGTGGTCATCCGGCCGAGGAAGCGGGCGACGGTGCGCAGTTCGTCGGGGCTGAACTCGGCGGCCACGGCGTCGGTGCAGTCGGCGACGGGGGCGAACCAGGCGGCGGCCATCCGGCTGGCGCCGGGGTTGTAGTGCACCTGGACCTGGCGGCGGTCGGCGGCGTCGCGGCTGCGGCGGATGTGCCCGGCGCGCTCCAGCCGGTCGAGGACGGCGGTGACGGCGCCGGAGGTGAGGGCGAGTTCCTCCCGCAGCCGACCGGGGGTGACCGGGCCGGGGGTGATGCCGGTGGAGCCGCGCATGATCGCGAGGAGCGCCTGGACGTCGGTGGCGTGCAGGCCCTGCGCGGCGGCGAAGTCGTGGCCGAGCAGGTTCATCTCGGAGGCGAGTCCTTGCAGGAGGTTGCCGAAGGCCTTGCTGTCGGGCGTCCGCTGCGCGGGGGCGGTCGACTCCTGGTCGGACAAGGGTCACCTCTCGGTCGGTGGGCTGCGCCGGGCGGGAGCCCCCAGCCTAGGGCGTCCCCACCCCTCCGATTATCTCAATGGTCAAGTCTTTCGATTATTGAGATATCATCGCGTCCGACCGCCGACCGACCCCGGAGGACCCGCCGTGCCCCCACGCCGCATCCGGCTTCTGCTCCCCCTGGCCCTCGTCGTCGTCTGGCTGGCCCTCGGCGGCGCGTTCGGCTCCTTCGCCGGCCGCCTGACCGAGGTGTCCACCAACGACCGGGCCGCCTTCCTGCCCAAGAGCGCCGAGTCGACCAGGGCCGCCGCCCTGGAGAAGGGCTTCCAGGCCGAGGGCACCCTCCCGGTGATCGTCGTCTGGGAGGCCCGCGACGGCTCGGTCACCGCCGAGCAGCGCACCGCCGCCGACCGGGCCCTGCAGGCCGCGGCCACCGTGCCGGGCGCGACCGGCCAGGCCTCCCCCGCCCGGCCCTCCGAGGACGGCCGGGCCCTGCAGGGCGTGGTCGCCCTCCGCTCCGACCTCGGCCGTCAGACCGCGGACAGCGTCGACGCCGTCCGTGCCCGGGTCGAGCAGGTGCCCGGCACCACCGTGGCACTGGCCGGCCCGGCGGCGATCACGGCCGACCTTGGCGGGGCGTTCGCCGGCATCGACGGCCTGCTGCTGGGCGTCGCGCTCGGCGTGGTGCTGGTCATCCTGCTCGCCGTCTACCGCAGCGTGCTGCTGCCGCTGCTGGTGATCGTCGGCGCGGTGTTCGCCCTCGGCGTCGCCTGCGCCCTGGTGTACGTGCTGGCGCAGCACGGCATCGTCCGGGTGGACGGGCAGATCCAGGGCCTGCTGTCGATCCTGGTGATCGGCGCCGCGACCGACTACGCGCTGCTGCTCTCGGCCCGCTTCCGCGAGGAACTCCCGCTGCACCCCGACCGGTTCGCGGCGATGCGGACGGCCTGGCGGCGCTCCGCGGAGCCGATCGTCGCCTCCGGGCTGACCGTGGCACTGGGCCTGCTGGTGCTGCTGCTCTCCGATCTGACGAACAACCGGGCACTGGGCCCGGTCGGCGCGATCGGCATCGGCTGCGCGGTGGTGTCCGCACTGACCTTCCTGCCGGCCGCACTGGTGCTCTGCGGCCGCGCCGCGTACTGGCCGGCCCGCCCGCCTGCGGACGGCTCCGCACCGGTGCACGGCATCTGGCAGCGGGTGGCGGCGCTCGTCGGGCGGCGTCCCCGGGCGACCTGGGCCTGCGCCCTGGCGGTGCTGGTGGCCTGTGCGGCCTTCGCGCCCGCACTGGACGCCCGCGGCGTCGCGCAGACCGACCTGTTCGTCAAGGCTCAGCCCTCGGTGGCCGCGCAGAAGGTGCTGTCGGCGCACTTCCCCGGCGGCTCCGGCAACCCGGCGGTGATCGTCGCCCGCGCGGAGAAGGCGGAGGCGGTCGCGGCCGCGGCCCGCGCGGTGCCCGGGGTGAGCGCGGTCGCCGCGTTCACCGGCGGCGCGCCGGGCGGCCCGGCGAAGACCGTCGACGGGCTGGTCCGCCTCGACGCCACGCTCGCCGACCCGGCGGACGGCGACGCGGCGGTGGCCACCGTGCTGCGGCTGCGCGACGCGGTGCACGCCGTGGACGGCGCGGACGCCCTGGTCGGCGGCTACACCGCACAGCAGGAGGACACCCGGGCCACCGCCTCCCGCGACCGCGGGGTGATCGTCCCGGTGGTGCTGGTGTGCATCCTGCTGATCCTGATCGTGCTGCTGCGCTCGCTGGTGGCGCCGCTGCTGCTGGCGGCGACGGTGGCGCTCTCGTACCTCGCGGTGCTCGGCGTCTCTGCGGTCGTCTTCCCGCACGTGCTGGGCTTCCCGGCCACCGACCCGTCGGTGCCGCTGTACGGCTACGTGTTCCTGGTGGCGCTCGGCGTGGACTACAACATCTTCCTGATGACCCGGGCCCGCGAGGAGTCGCTGCGGCACGGCACCCGGGAGGGTGTGCTGCGGGCGCTCACCGCGACCGGCGGCGTGATCACCTCGGCCGGCGTGGTGCTCGCCGCGACCTTCGCCGCCCTCGGCGTGATCCCGCTGGCGTTCCTGGTGCAGATCGCCTTCATCGTCGCCTTCGGCGTGCTGCTGGACACCCTGCTGGTCCGCTCGCTGCTGGTCCCGGCGCTGGTGTACGACCTCGGCGCCCGCTCCTGGTGGCCGGCCCGGCTCGACCCGGTGGAGGCCCCGGCCGAGCCGGCCGGTGAGCAGGTCCCGGCGGCCCGCTGAACAGGGACGCCGCACCACTGTCCAAGCCGGGCGGGCGGGCGTACGGTGGCCACACGGCACTGTGCGCACGCCCGCCCGGCTGCGACCGCCGACCCCGCGCTCCCCCGGCCCCGCGCCCCTGCACCCACGCACCCCTCCTGCCCACACTCCCGCCCTGACGCCCGGCGGCGAACCGCACCGCTGGAGGCCGACCATGGCCGACCCCAAGGCGTTCCTGAACACGCCCCGGCTGCTCCGCGCCCGCCGGACCGTCGCGGCCCGGGTGCACGACTGGGAGGAGGTCTACCAACGGCGGGCACTGCTCCCGATCATCGGCAGCCAGGCGGCCCGGTGCATGGACTGCGGCCTGCCGTTCTGCCACCAGGCCTGCCCGCTGGGCAACCTCGTCCCGGAGTGGAACCGTCTGGTCTCCGAGAACGACTGGCGCGACGCCGTGGAACGGCTGGCCGCCACCAACAACTTCCCGGAGTTCACCGGCCGGCTCTGTCCGGCGCCCTGCGAGAGCGCCTGCGTGCTGGCCATCAACGCCGACGCGGTGACCATCAAGAACGTCGAACTCGCCATCGCCGACCACGCCTGGGAACACGGCCTGGAACCGCCGCGGCCGCCGGAGCGCCGCACCGGGCGCACCGTCTCGGTGGTCGGCTCCGGCCCCGCCGGCCTGGCCGCCGCCCAGCAGCTCACCCGGGCCGGCCACACCGTCACCGTCTACGAGCGCACCGACCGGATCGGCGGCCTGCTGCGCTACGGCATCCCGGACTTCCGACTGGAGAAGCACCGCCTCGACCGCAGGATCGACCAACTCCGCGCCGAAGGAACGCAGTTCCGTACCGGCGTGGCCGTCGGGCGGGACCTGCCGGCGGACGAGCTGCGGGCCGGCTGCGACGCGGTGGTGATCGCCGTGGGCGCCACCGCCTGGCGCGAACTCCCGGTGCCCGGGCGGGAGTCCGCCGGCATCCACCAGGCCATGGAGTACCTGCCGCTGGCCAACCGGGTGGTGGCTGGCGACCTCGACCGCTCCCCGGTCAGCGCCCGGGGCCGGCACGTGGTGGTGATCGGCGGCGGCGACACCGCAGCCGACTGCGTGGGCACCGCTGTGCGCCAGGAGGCACTGGACGTACGGCAGTTGGACATCCACCCGCGGCCACCCGAGGCCCGCCCGGAGGCGCAGCCCTGGCCCGTCCACCCCAAGATCCACCGGGCGACCACCTCGCACGAGGAGGCCGGCGAACTCCGGCCGCCGACCCTCGCGGACCCGGACATCCGGGCCTACGCCTCCGCCACCGTCCGCTTCGACACCGACTCCGGCGGACACGTCTCGGCCGTCCGCTTCGCCGACGCCGAACCCGGCAGCCGGACCCCGGTGCCCGGCACCGAGCACGCGCTCCCCGCCGACCTCGTACTGCTCGCCCTCGGCTTCTCCGGCCCCGAACACGGCACCGGCCTGGCCGAACAGTTGGGCCTCGGCCTGGACGCCCGCGGCAACCTCGCCCGGGACGGCCGGTTCGCGGCCGGGCCGGAGGGCGTCTTCGTCGCGGGCGACGCCGGCCGCGGCCAGTCCCTGGTCGTCTGGGCCATCGCCGAAGGCCGCGCGGCGGCCGCCGCCGTCCACCGCTACCTCACCGGCCGCGACGAACTCCCCTCCCCCATCACCCCCGCCGACCACGCCATCACCCCCGAGGACGTCCCCCCGCTCCCCGCCTAATGGGAGCTACCGGGTCGGAGAGGCTGACCGACAGGGGCGCCGAGAACTGCGCAATCCGGCTCGCACGGGCAACCACCGGAGGCGCTGGGGGCACCTCCCGGCCGAAGGCTGGGGGCGGAACTGCGCGATGCGGATGCGGGCCGCCGCACAGGACACGGGTCGCCCCCATGACGCCGCGGCACCCGCCCGGACTGCGCACTTCCCCCGGCTTCACCACCCGTCCGGCTTCACCACCCGTCGCCGGCCAGCAGCTCGCGGATGCAGCCGCGCAGCCAGGCGTGGGCCGGGTCGGCGTCGTGGCGGGGGTGCCAGGCCAGCCCGAAGGGGAGGGAGGGCAGGTCGAGCGGGATGTCGACCGTCACCAGCCCCAGAGCGTCGGCCAGACTACGGCTGCGGCTGGTGGTGAGACCGATCAGATCGGTGCTGCGCAGCACGAACAGTGCCGCCGGATAGGTCGCCACGGTGCCCACCACCGTGCGGGAGAGGCCGAGTTCGGCGAGGGCGGTGTCGATCGGGCCGTGCAGGCGGCCGCGCCGGGAGACGCCGATGTGCCGGCCGGCGGCGAACCGTTCCGGAGTGAGCGGGCCGTCGAGCAGCGGGTGGCCGGCCCGGACGACGGCCAGCATCCGGTCCTCGTAGAGCTGTTCGACATGCACCTCGGGCGAGGTGGTGTCGATGACCCCGACCTCCAGGTCGGCGGTGCCCTCGCGCAGGGCGGGGGCGTCGAGGTGGCTCTCGCCGAAGAACCGCAGGCGCACCCCGGGGGCCTCGGCCGCGGTGCGCGCGAACAGTCCGGCGCCGTGGGCGGCGGCGAAGGCGTCGTGCGCCAGAACGGTGAACGTCCGGTCCAGGGTGCGCAGATCGACCTGCCCGCCGGCGGTGAACAGTGCCCGGGCGCGCTCCACCACGGCGCGGACCTCGGGGTGGAGCGCGAGTGCGTGCGGGGTCGGCACCATCGTCCGCCCGGCCCGGACGAGCACCGGGTCGCCGAGGGCCCGCCGGATGCGGCCCAGGGTGCGGCTCATGGCGGGCTCGGACAGGTGCAGCCGGGCCGCGGCGCCCGAGACGCTGCGTTCCTCGACGAGCACGTCCAGGGCGATCAGCAGGTTGAGGTCCATCATGGATTGCACGGCACGCATTCCTCTCATGCAGAACATGCACTGGATGCAATCCAAGCATCGCCCTACGGTGGACGGGAACCCACACACCTCCCGCTCCGGAAGGAGCTCCCCCGCCCATGCCCGAAAACACCCGGACGGCACTGCGCCGGTCCACCCTGCTCACGATGTGCGCCAGTGTGCTGGTCGCCCAGAGCATGGTCGCCGCGATCAACCTGATGATCCCCCAACTCGCCGCCTCCGCCCTGCATCCGTCCCCGAGTGCACTGCTCTGGACGGTCGACGCGTACGTCATCGTCTTCGCCGGTCTGCTGATCCCGGCCGGTGCGCTGGGCGACCGCTGGGGGCGGCGGCGTGCACTGCTCGCCGGGCTCGCCCTGTTCGCCGCGGGGGCGTGCCTGAGCGCCGGTGGCGGCACCCTCGGTTCGGTGGCCGCGCTCGTCGCCGGGCGGGCGGTCTCCGGCGCGGGGGCCGCGCTGGTCATGCCCGCCACCATGGCGGTGCTGGTGCACCTGGCCGGTCCGGAGCGGCGGGTGCAGGCCGTCGCCTCCTGGACGCTCGCGGTCGGCCTCGGCGGCCTGGCCGGGAACGTCGGCGGCGGCCTGACCGCCCAGTACCTGCCGTGGCAGGCGCTGTTCTGGGCGATGGCACCGCTGGCGGCCGTACTGGCGGCGGCCGTGCTCCGCACCGTCCCCGACCTGCCCCGCCACGCGACGCCGGCCGACCCGGTGGGCTCCGCGCTGCTGATCGGCGGTACAGGCGCCGTGCTGTACGGCATCATCGAGGGCCCCTCGCACGGCTGGTGGTCGGCGCCGGTGCTCACCGGGTTCGCGGCCGGGGCGGTGCTGCTGGCGCTGTTCACCGGGCACGGGCTGCGGGCGCGGCGGCCGCTGGTCGACCCCCGGGTGTTCCGCTCCCGCCGGCTGCGCGCTGCAGCCGTGGGCACGGCGGCGTCCTTCTTCGGCCTGTTCGCGCTGTTCTTCGTCAACTCGCAGTTCCTGCAGTACGCCAAGGGCTACTCGCCGGCCCGGACGGGGCTGGCGATCGTGCCGCTGACCGTCGGCATGGCCCTGGTGCCGCGGCTCGCCGCGCGGTTGCAGGACCGGCACGGCGTGCGCCTGGCGGCCGGTGGCGGGCTGGCCCTGATCGGCGGCGGGCTGCTCGGCGTCTCCACGGCCGGCCCGGCCACGCCGTACCCGGTGTACGCGCTGTGGCTGCTCGTGCTGTCGGCCGGCATGGGGCTGTGCGCCCCGGGCCTGACCCACACCGTGGTGTCCGAACTCCCCGGTCACCAGGCCGGGCTGGGCGCCGGGCTGAACACCGCGGCCCGGGAGCTCGGCGCGGCGCTCGGCGTCGCGGTCGTCGGCACGGTGCTCGCCTCGCACGCCGGTGGCGGATCTCCGCACGGCCCGGCCGAGTTCACCGCCGGGATGGCGGCCGGCCTGCGGGTGGTCGCGGTGCCGGTGCTGCTGGCGGCCGTCGCCGTGACGCTCGGCCTGCGCGGCCGGCCCGCCGGCGCCGGCCCCGCGGCGGTTCCCCGGCCCGTGGCGGACCGGAGCGCGAGCTGACCCGCGCACGGGTGACCAGTGTGCACGGGTGACCGACACGGGCCGACCGCCGGCCCGCCGCCTCCCGGCCGGCCGGCACCCGGCCGCGGGGGCGGCGGGCCGGTTTGCCACCATGCCTGTCATGACCGTCATCGTTTCCGTCGACGCAGCGGGGTGCGGCTGCGCGGCGCGCCGCCCCTGGTCCCCCACTCCTCCGCCCGGGTGGGCGCGGGCCGCCGGAACGTCGCTGGCCCGCTGGGCGGCGCCCGGGTGCGCCGCGTCGCCGTACGGCGGCCACGGGTTCGCGCCCGCGGAGCGGGCCCCGGTGGCGGGCGAGGTGCGGATGGTGGGGATGGACGGCCCGTTCCTCACCGAGGGGCCGTTCTGGTGCCTGTTCGCGCCGCCGTCCACGGTGGCGAACTGCGCGCCGGACTGCCCGGAGGAGCTGCCCGCGCACGCCATGGTCCGCTGCACACCGCTGGCGGTGGCGGACGCCCGGCCGGGCGGAGCCTGGGTGCGGGTCTCGGTGGACGAGGTGGTCGGACTGACGGAGGCCCAGCAGCGGTGGGCACCGTCCGCGGAGGGATCGGTGACGGACTGGCTGCCGCCGGAGGGCGCCGGGGTCGATCGGACGAGCTTCCGGCACGGCGTCTTCCGGTACGTGGAGTGGTCGGCGCAGGGCGACCTGGGATGGTGGGCGGTGCTGCGGGAGGACGGCGACCGGCCGGTGCTGCTGCTGGCCGAGTCATGGTCCTTCGACGAGAACGACGTGGCGATGGGGCACCGGCCACTGACGGACGGGGAGGCGGCCGCGGTGCTGGCGTGCTGGCCACCGGAGGACTGACGGCCGACCCGGTCGGGGCCCGGTCGGACGGCTTGCCGATGCTTTCCGTTCCGCCACGAACGGTGCCGGTCCGGTGTTCGTGTGTCGCGCCCGAACGGCGGCGCAAAGATCCTCCGGAGCCTCCGTTCGTGCCGTGATCACCCCGGTGGGGCGGGCCCCCCGGGGCCGCCCGCCGACGGTCCGCCATTCCCCGCACACGGCAACGGAAGCGGCCGCCCGCATTTCCGGCGCGGAATTTCGCCGAATTTCCCGGGGAATTCGTCCGGGACCGTCCGCCGCGGACACGTCAGGCCGGGCCGACATCCCCCGTGACCTGCACGGCGACCCGTCGGCACCCCGTCGACAGCCGTTCGCATGACGGGACGTGTGGCCGAAATGCACGCCTGCGACATCTCAGCACTCGTGATGATTGTGTGATGTTCAGGATGCTGGCTTGTTATCGCGGTGACGATCCCTCTAATCTCCACCTCAGCCCGACAGCACGGGCACCCGAGGCGCGGCACGCCGAACCCTGCCCACCGCGTCGAACGGGTCACCGACCAGACCCTGGGCAGGGACGGGGGACCCACGTTTCGACGCCGCCCCCACACGGCTAGGGGTGAAGCCGCGTCCGCGCGGCCGGGCCACCTCCCCGGTCCGAACCCGACAGCTCACCTCGCAGGCGTGCGGAGAGGGAACTCGATGGGTTTCATCGGCTCCGGCCGTCACCGCCGCCCCACCCAGACCGAGCGCGCCGTCGCAGCCGCCGGCGTGGCCGGTGCAGGTCTGGCGATCCCCCTGCTCACCGCCACCGGCGCCCACGCCGCCCCGGTCACCACCTGGGACGCGGTCGCACAGTGCGCCACGGCGGGCAACTGGACCAAGGCCACCGGCGACGGTACCTACGGCGGACTCCAGTTGGACCTGCGCACCTGGGTCGCCTACGGCGGCGACCTGTTCGCCTCCACCCCGGACCGCGCCACCAAGGACGAGCAGATCACCGTTGCGGAGCGGGTGCTCGCCGACAACGGCGCCAAGGTCTGGGGCAAGTGCGCCACCACCGCGGGGCTGACCGGCGAGGGCAAGCCCGAGACCGTCGTGCCGACGGAGACGGCCACGCCCGCGCCGACCACCACGGCTCGCGGTGCGGCCCCGGTCTTCCCCGGTATGCAGGGCAAGGACGCCAACGGCGTGTACTGGTACCAGGCCGGCGGCCAGTGGTACTGGACCACCAGCCAGGAGATCTACGACTACTGGACCGGCCCGGGCGCCACCCGGAACGACCAGGGCGACAACTCCGGCAACAAGCATTCCGCCACTCCGCCGACCCCGTCCGCCCCGACCACCGCGCTGCCGCCCACCGACACCGTGCCGGGCACCCCCGGCGCCACCACCCCGGCCCCGGGCACCACCCCCGGCACGCTCCCGGGGACCACGGCGCCGACCGCGACCGACCCGACGACCGGTCAGCCCGTCACCGGCGTCCCGCCGGTCACCGACCCCGTCGGCGCGGCCACCGGCCCCGCCGCGCCCGCCAGCACGGACCAGGCCCCGGCGGCGGCCACCACCGCGCCGCAGGACTCCCCGGGCACCCCGGAGGCGACCACCTACACCGTGGCGGCCGGTGACACGCTGTCCGACATCTCCGACAAGAACAAGCTCGGCGGCTGGAAGCACGTGTACGACAGCAACGAGTCGACCATCGGCGAGAACCCGGACCTCATCAAGCCCGGCCAGGTCCTCAAGATCAAGTAACCTCGCGGGCACGACGCACGACGGCCCCGGGCAACCGCCCGGGGCCGTCGGCGTGCTGCGCGTGCTGCGGCTCAGATCCTGCCGGTGCCGGCGCCCGCGGCGTCCGGTTCGTCCGGCGGGCGATGGGTGCGGTCACCACGGAGGTGGAACCCGGCATCCTGGGGCTGCTGTGGCGCGAGGGCGTCCGCCGGCAGCGCTGAGGCCGGACGGCCGGCCCGGGCGCGGGGGCGCCTTCCGTCTCCGCGCCCAACATCCCTTTCTGCGCGGAGTCTTGACGCGCCGAGTGGCGCCGACTAGACATTCCCTCGCGCTTGGGAGCGCTCCCACACTATGGAGGAAGCCCCGGCGCCCCCGTCCGCCAGCCCTAGGAGCCGCACGTGTTCCGCCACCGCCGTCGAATCGCGGCAGCGAGCGCCGTAGTCGCCGCCGTCGCGGCCTGCTGCCTGCCCTCCCCCGCGTCCGCCGCCACCGGCCGGGAGCGGGCCCCCGCGCCCGGCACCAGGTTCTACGTGGACCTCGACAGCAAGGCCCTGCACCAGGCCGCCGCCGACCTCAAGGCCGGCGACCACGCCGGTGCGCTGGCCATGGCGAAGATGGGCTCGCACCCGGTCGCCCAGTGGTTCAACGGCACGGCGACGCCCCAGGAGACCACCAAAGCCATGGCGAAGCTGCAGGCCAGGGCGGCCCTGCAGCGGCAGGTCCCGGTGACGGTGGCGTACAACGTGCCCGGCCGGGACTGCTCGCAGTACTCCGCCGGCGGCGCCTCCAACTCCGCCGAGTACGCCGCCTGGATCGACGGCCTCGCCAAGGGCATCGGCGACCGCCGCACCGTGGTGGTCCTGGAGCCGGACGGCCTCGCACTCAGCCCGTCCTTCTGCGGCGGCACCGCCCAGCAGCAGGCCGACCGGCTCGCCGAGATCAACGCCGCCGTCGACCGGCTGACCGCACAGCCGCGCGTCGCCGTCTACCTGGACGCCGGCCACAGCGGCTGGCAGTCCACCGGCACCATGGCGAAGCTGCTCGTCGACGGCGGTGTCGGCCGGGCGCAGGGCTTCTTCCTCAACGTCTCCAACTACCAGCGCGACGCCGACCTCGTCCGCTACGGCACCCAGATCGCCAAGTGCACCTGGTACCTGACCCACACCCCCGGCGCGGTGGCCGACGACTGCGCCGACCAGTACTGGCCGCAGGCCGATGCGGACGCCTGGTACGCGTCCCACGTGCCGGCCGGCACCGAACTGCCGCACTTCGTCATCGACAGCAGCCGCAACGGCCAGGGCCCCTGGACGCCCACCGCGACCTACCCCGACCCGCAGACCTGGTGCAACCCGCCCGGCCGCGGCCTGGGCACCCGGCCCACCGCCGACACCGGTGTCCCGCTGCTGGACGCCTACCTGTGGATCAAGGTCCCCGGCGAGTCGGACGGCAGCTGCACCCGCGGCACCACGGGCGGCATCGACCCGGAGTACGGCTCCGCCGACCCGGCCGCAGGTGCATGGTGGCCCGCCCAGGCCCACGCCCTGGCCGCCGGCGCCTCCCCCGCCCTGCGCTTCAACACACCCGCACCAGCGGGCCACTGACCCACCCCCCAGCACGCCCGGTACCACCCACCGGGTATGTCGTCTGCTCGCCTTCGGGCCCTCCTGACCCGGCGCCGACGGTCGTCGCTCCGTCGCTGCGCTCCCTCGCTCGCCCTCCTCGCCCGCCGACGGGCAGGAGGGGCCCACCCTTTCGGCACCGGCGGGCCCTCCGGCTCGGGGCGCCGGGCGCCGCCTGCCTCGGTCAGCAGCGGCGCCCGGCGCTTTTTCGCGCCCAAGGGGCGTCGAAACTTTTCGGGACATGCGCCTGACCAGTGTCCGCATCCGGACGGTCGCGCGTCCGATGCGACAGCCGAAGACCTGCCTTGAGCGCGCCCTGACCGACTGTCAGCAGGTGGAGAAACTTTCGGCACTTATCTCGAAACTTGTTATTGACGCAGCCTCAACAACAACGACATACTCGTCGGCGATCGACCTCCCGCCGCTGGCCGCGTGGCGGATGCACCACACCGCAACAGGTCCCACCCAGCCTGTCCGGGCGGTTCCCCACGGCCGTCCGGCCAACGGAAAGAGGTTGTCGATGATCCACCGCTCCCCCGGGTCCCCGGGGCTGCTCCGCCGGGTCGCACTGGCCGGCACCGCGGGCCTGCTCGCCGCGGCCGGCCTCGCCGGTGCGGCCAGCACCGCCCACGCCGCCAGTACGCTCGGCGCGTCCGCGGCCGCCAAGGGCCGCTACTTCGGCACCGCCGTCGCCGCCAACCACCTCGGCGAGTCGGCCTACGCGACCACGCTGGACACCGAGTTCAACGCGGTGACCCCCGAGAACGAGATGAAGTGGGACGCCGTCGAGGCCACCCGCAACTCGTTCAACTTCGGCTCCGCCGACCAGATCGTCGGCCACGCCCAGGGCAAGGGCATGAAGGTCCGCGGCCACACCCTGGTCTGGCACTCCCAGCTCCCGAGCTGGGTCGGCGGCCTGGGCGCGGCCGACCTGCGCACCGCGATGAACAACCACATCACCCAGGTCATGACCCACTACAAGGGCAAGATCTACGCCTGGGACGTCGTCAACGAGGCCTTCCAGGACGGCAGCAGCGGTGCCCGGCGCAGCTCGCCCTTCCAGGACAAGCTCGGCAACGGGTACATCGAGGAGGCGTTCCGCACCGCCCGCTCGGTCGATCCGGGCGCCAAGCTCTGCTACAACGACTACAACACCGACGGGCAGAACGCGAAGAGCAACGCGGTCTACGCGATGGTGAAGGACTTCAAGCAGCGCGGGGTGCCGATCGACTGCGTCGGCTTCCAGTCGCACTTCAACAGCGCCTCGCCGGTGCCGAGCGACTACCGGGCGAACCTGCAGCGCTTCGCCGACCTCGGCGTGGACGTGCAGATCACCGAACTCGACATCGAGGGCTCGGGCTCCGCGCAGGCGGCGAGCTACACCAGCGTGGTCAACGCCTGTCTGGCCGTCTCCCGCTGCACCGGCATCACGGTCTGGGGCATCACCGACAAGTACTCGTGGCGCAGCAGCGGCACCCCGCTGCTGTTCGACGGCAACTACGGCAAGAAGGCCGCGT
Source organism: Kitasatospora sp. NPDC051914 (assembly GCF_040680995.1). Lineage (NCBI taxonomy): Bacteria > Bacillati > Actinomycetota > Actinomycetes > Kitasatosporales > Streptomycetaceae > Kitasatospora > Kitasatospora sp. NPDC051914. The sequence goes on along the minus strand of NZ_JBFAXX010000057.1, from coordinate 33,379 downwards.
ACACCGCCGTGCTGACCGCCCTCGGCGGGTCCTCCTCCGGTGGCGGAGGGGGCGGCGGTACGGCCTCCTGCACGGCCACCTACAGCCTCACCCAGAGCTGGAACGGCGGCTTCAACGGGCAGGTGACGGTGAGGGCGGGCAGCACCGCGATCACCGGCTGGACGGTCACGGTGACCGTCACCCCGCCGCAGAAGGTGTCCGCCACCTGGAACGGCACACCGAGCTGGGACAGCAGCGGCAACGTCATGACGATGAAGCCCAACGGCAACGGCAGCCTCGCCGCCGGTGCCTCGACCAGCTTCGGCTTCACGGTGATGACCAACGGCAACACCGCGGCGCCCGTGATCGGCGGCTGCACGGCCGTCTGATCCCCCACCGGGTGCCCCGCACGGGGGCGGTGCGGCGGCCCCACCGGCCGCCGCACCGCCCCCGTGTCCGTGTGCAAGGACGTGGGGTCGACGGCGGCCGGACGCAGTCCTCCCCTGCCTTCAGGCGTCGCGGCGCCGCACCACCGCCACGGTGGTGGCCGTGGCGGCGAGTGCCCAGGCGGCCAGGGCGATCCAGGCGCCGGGGACGGTGCCCGGGTAGCGGCCGAGGGTGGCGGAGGACTCCGGGTTGAACGCCAGTCGTGCCGCGGCGTGCAGCGGCAGGTGGTTGCCGATCTCCTTCAGTACCCGGTACCGCTCGCCGCCGAAGAGCATGGGCAGCAGGAACAGCAGCCCGACCACTGCGGTCACCGAGGCGGTCGGGTGCCGCAGCACGGCACCGAACGCCGCGCCGACCAGCCCGCAGACCGGGACGACCAGCGCGTACCCGGCGACCGCCCGCAGGCAGCCGGCGTCGCCGATCGACAGCCCGACGTGCCGGGAGGCCAGCATGGCGTTGGTGGTGAAGAAGGAGGCGGTGGAGACGGCGGTGCCGAGGCCGAGGGTGAGGCCGGTGACCAGCACCAGCTTGGCCGCCACCACCCCGCGGCGGTCCGGGACGGCGGCGAAGGTGGTGCGGACGGTGCCGGTGGCGTACTCGCCGAAGACGGTGATGGCGCCGAACACGGCCGCGGCCAGCGCCATGACGGAGCAGGCGATGGAGCCGAGGCCGTGCCACAGCGGGTCGTAGCGGTAACCGGGCGGTGCGGCCTGCAGGTTGTCGATGTAGGGCAGGTCGCTGTGGACGGCGTTCACGTTGATCGCGACGGCGGCGACGGCGCTCAGCGCGAGCAGCCAGAACGTCGACCTCAGCGAGCGCATCCTGATCCACTCGGCGGCGAGCAGGTCGGTGAAGCGCGGTGCGGGTTCGCCCTCGCGCAGCGGTGCCGCGGCAGCGTGGGTGGCACGGGCAGCGCGGGTGGCACGGGCGGTGCGGGCGGTGGGCGTGGTCACCGGGCCTCCCCGGCGTGGTGCTCGGTGCTGTCGGCGGTCAGTGACATGAAGGCCGCCTCCAGGGACGAGTCCAGGGGGGCCAGACGGTGCAGCAGGATCCGGTGCCGGTGGGCGAGTTCGCCGATCCGGGCGGCGCTCAGGCCGGTGACCGTGCACCCGCCGTCGCCGTCCGGCTGCACCTCGGCGCCCTCGGCCAGCAGGACGCGCGCCAGACCGGCGGCATCGGGCGCGTGCACCACCACCACGGGTGCGGTGCCGCGGGCGGCGAACTCCGCGAGGCTCTGCTCGGCGATCAGCCGGCCCCGGCCGACCACCACCAGCCGGTCGGCGGTGTGCTGCATCTCGGCCATCATGTGGCTGGAGACGAAGACCGTGCGGCCCTCGGCGGCGAGGCGGCGGAACAGCCCGCGCACCCACCGCACCCCTTCCGGGTCGAGCCCGTTCAGCGGCTCGTCGAACAGCAGCACCGGCGGGTCGCCGAGCAGGGCGCCGGCGATCCCGAGGCGCTGCTTCATGCCCAGCGAGTAGCCGCCGATGCGGCGCCGGGCGGCCGTGGCCAGCCCGACCTGCTGCAGGACCCCGTCCACCCGGGTCTGCGGGATGCCGTTGCTGCGGGCCAGTGCGGCCAGGTGGGCCCGCCCGCTGCGGCCGCCGTGCACGTCGTGCGCGTCCAGCAGGGCGCCGACGTGGCGCAGCCCGCGCGGGCGGGTGCCGAAGGGCACCCCGTCCACGGTGACGGAGCCGGCGGTGGGTGCGGTCAGGCCGAGGATCATGCGCAGGGTGGTGGACTTGCCCGCGCCGTTGGGGCCGAGGAAGCCGGTGACGGTGCCGGGTTCCACGGTGAAGGTCAGGTCGTCGACGGCGAGGGTGCCGCCGTACCGCTTGGTCAGTCGGGTCGCTTCGATCACCCGGCCCACGGTGCCGGGGCGGGCGCCTGCGCCGCATCGGCCCGCCGGCCGCATCCGCGGGGTGCGGCCTCCGCCCCGGGGATGCCGCCCGTGGGCCGATGCCGCGGCCGTCGGGTACGCCTACGATCCTCTGCATGACCGCCGAGCCCCGCCCGCCCCTGCTCAAGCGCCTGCCACCCGGGGTGTGGGTGGCCGCCGCCTGGGTCACGGTGATCGCCGTGCGCTCCCTGCAGCGCCCGGACGAACTGCGCCGCCTGTTCCGCTACCACGGGAACGTGGAGGACGGGCCGCTGCTGCTCACCGCCGTGGTGACGACGCTGGTCGCGGTGCTGCTGTTCCGCCTGCAGGCGGCGGCCGTGGCGGTGACCCTTGCGGGCTGTGTGTTCTCGCTCGGCATGGAGGTACGGGCGACGCCGTTCGTGCTGTTCTTCCTCGCGGACGCGCTGGTCGGCTTCACCGCGGCGACCCGGCCGCTGCGGTACTCGGTGCCGGTGGCGCTGCTGCCGGTCGGCACGGTCGTCGGCTACACGGCCTGGGAGTTGTGGAACGGCTACCCGTCGAGCGTCTCGGTGGCGCTCGGCCTGGTGTCGAGCGCCGCCGTGGCCTGGCTGGTCGGCCACAACGTCCGGCAGGGCCGCGAGCACGTGGAGGAGCTGCGCCTGCAGGCCACCCGGCAGGCGGTGACGGCCGAACGGCTGCGGATCGCCCGTGAGTTGCACGACATGGTCGCGCACGCGGTCGGTGTGGTCGCGATCCAGGCCGGAATGGGGCACCGGGTGATGGACACCCAGCCCGAGCAGGCGCGGGAGGCGCTGAAGGCCATCGAGACGACCGGCCGGGAGACCCTGGCGGGGCTGCGGCGGATGCTCGGTGCGCTGCGGGAGAGCGATCCGGAGCCCGGGCCGCAGGCCCCCGTGCCGGGGCTGGCCGACCTCGGCCGGCTGGTCGCCGCCGCCGGGGGCGCCGGCGTCCGGGTGGCCGTGGAGTGGCGGGGCGAGCGCCGAGAACTGCCGGCCGAGGTGGAGCTGGCGGCCTTCCGCATCGTCCAGGAGGCGGTGACCAACGTGGTCCGGCACTCGGGGGCGGCGGAGTGCCGGGTGACGGTCGACCACCGGCCGGACGGGCTGGCCGTCGAGGTCGTCGACGCGGGCTGCGGCAGCGGCGGTGCAGCCGGCGCGGGCTACGGCATCGTCGGCATGCGGGAGCGGGTGGGCCTGCTGCACGGCAGTTTCAGCGCCGGGCCCCGTGCCGGGGGCGGGTTCCGGGTGGCGGCGCAGCTGCCGGTGCCGGCGGAGGCCGTCCGGTGATCCGCGTCCTGCTGGTGGATGACCAGCCGCTGATCCGTACCGGGCTGCGGGTGCTGATCGCCGACGCTCCGGACCTGGAGGTGGTCGGCGAGGCGGGCAACGGCGCCGAGGCGGTGGAGCTCGCTACCCGGTTGCAGCCGGACGTGGCGGTGATGGACATCCGGATGCCGGGGACGGACGGCATCGAGGCGACCCGGCTGATCACCGCCGACCCCGGCTGCCGGACGCACGTCCTGGTCCTCACCACCTTCGACGACGACGACTGCGTGTACGGCGCGCTGCGCGCCGGGGCGAGCGGATTCCTCGTCAAGGACATGCAGTTGGACGCCATCCTGGACGGCATCCGGGTGGTCGCCGCCGGGGAGGCGCTGATCGCTCCGGCGGTCACCCGACGGCTCATCACGGAGTTCGCGGCGCGCCCCGAGCCCTCTCCGGGCGCCGGTCCCGGCACGCCTGCCGGGCCCGCGGGTACGGCCGGTGCCGGGCGGGCGGTGCTCGACGGCGTCACCGGGCGGGAGCGCGAGGTGCTCACGCTGGTCGGACGCGGCCTGTCGAACACGGAGATCGCGGCGGAGCTGTGCATCAGCACGGCCACCGCGAAGTCGCACGTGGCCCGGCTGTTCACCAAGTTGGACGCGCGCGACCGTGTCCACCTGGTGATCCTGGCGTACGAGAACGGGCTGGTGCCGCCCGTGCGGTGAGGTTGCGGGCGGCGCGGCTGTGCGGGTGCGTGGGGTGACACCGCCGCCCGGGGAGGTGCGGGCCCCCGCGGGCGGCGGTGTCGTACTGGGGCACGGGGCGGGGGTCAGGTCACCGTCCCGTGCCCCGGATCAGGAGGTGGCCGTGCAGGTCGGCACGGCCGTGGCGACGGCTCCGCTCTCGGTGCGGGTGGCCTGGACGCCGAAGGTGGTGGAGCCGGCCGGCGGGATCACGCCGTTGTAGGACAGGTTGGCGGCGCTGACGGTCTGCCCGACCTGCTGCACGTCGGCGCTCCAACTGCCGCTGACCTTCAGGCCGGTGGGCCACTGCCAGACGACCTTCCAGCCCTTGGTGGCGGTGCTGCCGGTGTTGCTGACGGTGACGTTGGCGGTGAGGCCGCTGCCCCAGTCGTTGAGCGTCAGGGTCGCGCTGCAGCCGGAGCCGGTGCCGGTCGGGGCGGTGGTGGCGGTGACCGCGGCCGAGGCGGCGGAGACGTTGCCGGCCGCGTCCCGGGCCCGGACGGTGTAGCTGTACGCGGTGGCCGCGGTCAGCCCGCTGTCGGTGAAGGCGGTGGCGGAGACGGTGCCGACCTTGGCGGTGCCGCGGTAGACGTCGTAGCCGGCCACGGCGGTGTCGTCGGTGGCGGCGCTCCAGGAGAGCGTGACGCTGCTCGCGGTGGTGCCGGTGACGGTGAGCGAGCCGGGGACGGTCGGTGCGGTGGTGTCGCCGCCCCCGCCGCCGCTGCCGCCGAAGCCGGGGGCCTTGATGTCGGCCAGGTAGCCGTCCTTGACGGTGTTGACGGTCGTCCAGTCGTCGTTCAGGATGCCGCCGGTGTCACCGGAGTTGGGGTTCCAGGACCAGAACGTCCAGCTGATGCTGTCGGCACCGTACTGGGCGGTCGGCCGCAGGTACTGCACCAGCGCCTTGAGCCACTGCTGGTCGACGGTGGACTGCAGGGTGGTGCCGAACTCGCCGACCCAGACCGGGGCGATGTTCTGCTTGAAGAGGTAGCCCCAGTTCTTGTCCCAGATCGCCGGCATGTTGACCGGGAAGGACGGGTCGGAGAACCACGGCTGCTGCGCGACGCTGGTCGCGTAGTCGTGCGCCGAGTACACCACCCGGTTGGGAACGCTCAGTTGGACGGGGTACTGACCTGCGCCCTGCAGGTTGCCGCCCCACCAGTTGGAGCTGCCGTTGAAGGTCTGCACGCCCTCGACGAAGACCAGCAGCTCGGAGTTGGCGGAGAGCACCGCCTCGCCGCCGCGTTGGGCGGCCAGCCGCCAGTCGGTCGCGGTGTCGCCGCAGCCCCAGCAGGCCGGGTCGTGCGGCTCGTTGTGCAGGTCGATGCCGACCACGGCCGGGTTGCCGGCGTACCGGGCGGCGATCGCCTTGAGGTTGGCGAGCCAGGTGGACTCGGGGACGGCCGCGGTGTACCAGAGCGCCGACTGGCCGCCGGAGTCCGGGCGGTGCCGGTCGAGGATGACCTTGAGGCCGGCCGTGCCGGCGTAGTTGACCAGCTTGTCCATCACCTGGAGGGAGTTGAGGCCGACCAGGTCGGCGTTCATGCCTCCGGAGGTGTTGATGCCGGCGGGCTGGGTGCCCTTGAAGATGTCGTCGCTGTACGGCATCCGGATGGTGTTGTAGCCGAGCGACTTCATCTGGTCGATCATGCTCTTGTAGTCGCGGCTCCACAGGCCGTGCGCCACGTAGTTGCCGGTCTCGAAGCCGAACCAGTTGATACCGGCGATGCGGACGGGCTGGTTCGCCTCGTCCAGGATCTGCCGTCCGCTGGTGTGCCAGTAGCCGGCCCCGGCGGACGCCGCAGCAGCAGCGGCCGGGGCTGCCGCCGGGGCGGCGGCGTGCGCGGTCTGCAGGCCGGTCGGCGCGGTGGCGACCGCCGTGGCCGCGGCGAGCGCTGCCGCGCTGCGGCCGAGCCGGCGCATCAGGTGCCGGCGCAGCTGGAGGCGCATGGGTCTCGTTCCTCTCTGGAGGCTGTCCGGCCTCCGCCGCGGGGGAGTCGGCGGCGGAAGCCGGGCGGGTGGGGGCGTTCCGTGGTACGAGAGTGTGGCGGTGCATGATCCGGGAGTTCATTGCGGGAGCGCTCCCACAGATTGACCGACCCGGCCCGGATCGCCCTCATCAAAGCCAGAGAGGCATTGGGCCGTCAATATGTCCAACAGTCTTCAATACTTGAAGATTATCGCTGGCACTGCCCCTCATGAACGGCCAAACAGGCGGAGAAGTGAACCCCAAGCCGACTGGGAGCGCTCCCAACTGACACATCGTCGCCACACCGCGTGGGCAACCGGCGGGACGGCCGGACCGCGCCTACGCTGACCGGACACGGCCACGCACCCACGACGGCGAGGAGGACCGCATGAGCCGCCGCCCGCGCCAGGTACTGGAGGACGTCCGCCGCGAGCTGGCCCCCGGCGAGCGCGAGAACCGCCTCGTCCCCGCGATCGCCGCGGGCACCGCACCACTGACCGTGCTCTCCGAACTCGCCGCACAGCAGCACCGGATCATCACCAGCGACCGGCGCAGCCTGCTGGTGCTCGCGGCCCGCTGCGCGGACGGCCCGGCCGGGGAGTACTTCGCGGGCCTCGCCGACGGCGAGAGCCGGGCACTGGAACTGCTCGACGCGTTCGCGGCCCGCTGCGGGCTGGCCCCGCGGGAGACCGCGGCCCGCCGGCCGCTGCCGGGCTGCCAGGCGTACCCCGCCTACGTGGCCTGGCTCGCCCTGAACGGCGACCCGGCCGGGGTGGTGCTCGCGTTCACGGCCAACTTCGCAGCCTGGGGCGGCTACTGCGCCGCCGTCTCGACCGGGCTGCGCCGGCACTACGGCTTCGGCGACGCCGACTGCGCCTTCTTCGACTTCTTCGCCCGGCCCGACCCGGCCTCCGAGGAGTCGGCCGTCGCCGTCCTGGAGTCACTGGCCCCGGACGGCGAGCGGATCAGCGCCGGACGCGGCTACGGACAGCTGCTGCAGGCGTACGAGCTGATGTTCTGGAACACCCTCGCGGACGCTCCCGCGGGGCGGCAGAAGAGGTAGCGCACCGTCGGACGCGGGTGCCGCGGGGCTTTTCCGAAGGGCTCGGTGCGGGCGGGAGGCGGTCCGGGTGTGCTGGAGTGCGGAGGCGGACGCCGCGGCCGGGGTGCTGGTCGCCGGGCTCGGCACGGTCTGCCTGCTGCGGGTGCGCGATCCGCGGCGGCTGCCGCTGGCGGCGCTGCCGTTCCTCCTCGGGGTGCACCAGCTGGTGGAGGCCGCGGTGTGGCTGGGCGAGGACGGCCGGATCGGCACCGGCCCGGCGCAGGCGGCGCGCACGGTGTGGGCGCTGATCGCCCTGCCGCTGCTGCCGCTGCTGGTGCCGTTCGGGGTGTGGTGCGCGGCCGGACCGGGCGGTGCGCGGCGGCGGCAGCTGGGGTGGCTCGCGGTGCTCGGGGCCGTGGTGGCCGTCCCGCTCGCGGTGGCGGTGCTGCGCCACCCGGTGGCGGCCGAGGTCCGCCACCACACGCTGGCGTACGCGGTGGGGGTGCCCTGGGCCCCGGTGCTGACCGCCGCGTACCTGCTCGCCACGATCGGGTCCCTGACGGTGAGCGGGGACCGGGCGCTGCGGCGCCTCGGCCTGGTCATGGGCGCGGGCGCGGTGGTGTGCGCCGTGCTGTGGCGGGCGGCGTTCGCCTCCACCTGGTGCGCGCTCGCCGCGCTGGCCGCAGCCATGCTGATCGGCTGGTCCGGCGGCACCGACCCGCCGCCACGGCCCGGCGCGGCGGGTGCACGTCCGGGCGGGGCCGGCTGACGCCCTATCATCTCCCCATGGCCGATCCGCTGCGCATCGTCACCCGCTCGTCACCGATGGCGCTCGCCCAGGTCGAGCGCGTCCGGGCCGAACTCGCCGTCCTCCATCCCGACGTGCGGACCCGGGTCGTCCCGGTCACCACCTCCGGCGACCGCTGGATGGGCGATCTCGCCGCCCTCGGCGGCAAGGGCGCGTTCACCAAGGAGGTCGACGCGGCGCTGCTCGCCGGGGAGGCCGACCTCGCGGTGCACTGTCTGAAGGACGTCCCCGCCGACCGGCCGCTGCCCGCGGGCACCGTCTTCGCCGCCTACCTGGAGCGGGACGACATCCGCGACGCCCTGGTGCACCCCGGCGGCCTGACCCTGGACGAGCTGCCGGCCGGCACCCGGATCGGCACCTCCTCGGTGCGGCGGATCGCCCAGCTCGCCGCCTCGCACCCGCACCTGGCGTGCGTGCCGATGCGCGGCAACGCCAACAGCCGGCTGGCCAAGCTGGACGCCGGGGAGGCGGACGCGCTGCTGCTCGCGGTCTCCGGACTGGAGCGGATCGGCCTCGCCGACCGGATCAGCGAGGTGCTGGACGTGGCGGAGATGTGCCCGCCGATCGGCGCCGGCATCCTCGTCCTGCAGTGCCGCGAGGACGACACCCGCACGATCGACACCGTCACCGGCCTGAACCACCCGCAGACCTGGCGGGAGGCGGCCGCCGAGCGGATGTTCCTGCACGTGCTGCAGGGCCACTGCAATGCGCCGATCGCCGGCTACGCGCGGGCCGAGGCCGACGGCCGGCTGTCCATGCGCGGGCGGGTCTTCTCGCCGGACGGCAAGCGCGTGCTCGACGCCCACGAGTGGGCCGGCGCACTCAGCCCGGAGGACCTCGGCACCTCGACGGCACTCGCGCTCAAGCGGCAGGGCGCCCAGGAGCTGATCGAGGGCATCGCGCACTGAACGGCGCCGTGCCCTCGGGCCGCCGCCGGGCGCGCCGGCTCCGTTGACAGTGCTCGGACGAGCTCCTAGCGTGACGAGCTCGATTACCCGCGAGTAGGGACTGTTGATGGCCGCGCCCCGCCCGTACGACCTCGTCCTGTTCGGTGCCACCGGGTTCACCGGCGGCCTGACCGCCGAGTACCTGGCGCGGGCGGCGCCGGAGGGCTGCCGCTGGGCGCTGGCCGGCCGGGACGAGGGCAGGCTCGCCGCGGTCCGCGACCGGCTGGCCGCGATCGAACCGCGCTGCAAGGACCTCCCGCTGCTGGTCGCGGACGCCGCCGACCGGGAGGCGCTGCGCGCGGTGGCCGCCTCGGCCCGGGTGGTGGTCTCGACGGTCGGCCCGTACCTGCACCACGGCGAGCCGCTGGTCGCCGCCTGCGCGGAGAGCGGCACCGACTACGTGGACCTCACCGGCGAGCCGGAGTTCGTCGACCGGATGTACCTGCGCCACCACGAGCGGGCGGTGGCCTCGGGCGCACGGCTGGTGCACGCCTGCGGCTTCGACTCGGTGCCGCACGACCTCGGGGTGCTGTTCACCGTCGAGGAGCTGCTGCGCCGCGGCGGGCCCGCCGCCCGGGTGACGGTCGAGGGCTTCGTCCGGGCCGGCGGCACCATCTCCGGCGGGACCTTCGCCTCCGCCATGACCGCCTTCTCCCGACCGCGCGCGATGGCGCAGGCCGCCCGGGAGCGCCGCGCCGCGGAGCCGCGGCCCAGGGGCCGGCGCATCCGCACCCCGCTCGGCCGGCCGCACCGGTCGCGGGCGGCCCGCGCCTGGGTGGTACCGCTGCCGACCATCGACCCGCAGGTGGTGGCCCGCTCGGCCGCCGCACTGGATTCGTACGGCCCGGACTTCGGCTACGCCCACTACGCGGCGGTGCGGCGGCTGCCGATCGCCCTCGCCGGGACGGCCGCGGTCGCCGTGCTGGCGGTGGCGGCGCAGCTGCCGGCGGCGCGGCGGGCGCTGGGCGCGCTGCGGAAGCCTGGTGCGGGGCCGAGTGCGGAGCAGCGGGCGCGGTCCTGGTTCACCGTCAGGTTCGCGGCCCGGGCCGAGGGCGGCCGGGCGGTGCACACGGAGGTGTCGGGCGGCGATCCGGGGTACTCGGAGACGGCGGTGATGCTCGCGGAGTCGGCGCTGTGCCTGGCGTTCGACGAGCTCCCGGCCGTCTCGGGGCAGCTGACGACGGCGGTGGCGATGGGCCGGCCGCTGATCGACCGCCTGGTCGCCGCGGGCCTGTCGTTCCGCGTACTGGACGCCCCGCCGGCGGCGGCACCGGGCCGCTGATCCCTGCGGGAGCGCGGAGCCGCGTGATCCGGGCCCGGCCCGTACCGCCATGAGGACCGCATCCGAATTGCACAGTTCCGCCCCGGTCACTGGTCGACGGTGAAGACGACGGAGCGGCCGTTCGCCGCGGCGGTGGCGTAGAAGGCCCGCAGTCCGCCGAACCAGTGGCGGGTGTAGGCGAAGTCGTCCTCGTCGCGGGCGCCGTCGTAGTCCTCGGGGTCGAGGGCGAAGAAGCGTTCGCGCAGCCAGGCGTCGTCCAGGTCGGCCATGGCGGCGGCGATGTCGGCGACCTCGGCGGCGGTGACGTGGACGACGACGTGGTCGTCGCCGTCGTGGAGCGGCAGGCCGCCGAGGACGGCGTACGAGAGCGGGTAGCTGCCGCCGTCGTGGGTGAGGCGGCCGTCGGCGAGACAGCGGTGGATGGCGTCCCAGGCCTTGTCGGTCTCGGCGAGGTGGTCGGTGTCCCAGCGTTCTTCGATGTCCTCGATCACGGCGAGGACGTCCTCGTCCTGCTCGGCGGCGAGCAGGCGTGCGGCGTCCTCCTCGGTGAGGGCGAAGTGGACTCCTCGGCAGGCCATCGGTCTCTCCCCTGCTCGGCGCGGGTGGTCGGCCGGGACGCTACCGGCCGCCGGTGACAGCCGACGCGGACGCCCTTCGGGCTACTCGTGGGTAGCGGACCCGCGTGGGTGGGGGTGGTGGGCGGGGTGGAAGGATGGGCGGTCCGCCCCCGGTGGCGTACCTAGGTCGACCAGGCCCGCCTGCCCATCCTGCGGCGGCCTCCGGTGACGGGACCAGGTCCGCGCTGCGTATCCCTGCAGCCTCGGCGGCGTGAGTGACATCAGACTTCCCACTTCCCTCCCTCAGGAAGCTCCCTCACCATGCACCACTTCTCCCTGCCCAGGCGCGCCCGCATGCCCGGACGCGCCCTCGCGGCCGCCGGTGCGGCCGGTCTGCTGCTGTCCGGCTGTGCGAGCTCGGCCTCGCCGGCCTCGGACGGCGCGTCCGATCTGCGCGACCGGGTGCCGAAGGACGTCCGCAAGGCCGGTGTGCTGCGGATCGGCTCCTACCTGAACTACGCGCCGGTGGAATTCAAGGAGGCCGACGGCCGGCCTGCGGGCCTCGATCCGGATCTGGCGGCGGCGATCGGCCGACTGCTCGGCCTGCGGGTCGAGTTCACCGACATGCCGTTCGAGCGGCTGATCCCGGCCGTGGAGGCCGGGGACATCGACCTGGCGATGTCGGCGGTGATCGACACCACGGACCGGCAGAACGGCGTCGACGACCGCGGCCGCACCTCCGGCCCGGGTGTGGACTTCGTCGACTACTTCTTCACCAGCACGTCGATCCTGGTGAAGGCCGGGAACCCGGCCGGGATCTCCGGGCTGGACAGTCTGTGCGGGCACGTCGTCGCGGTGCAGCGCGGCACCGTCCAGGCGGAGATCGCCACCCGCCAGGCGGGCGCCTGCAGCCGGTACGACAAGAAGCTGGACGTGCATCTGCTGGCCACCGACGAGCTGGCCCTGGCGGAGGTCGCGGACGGCACCGCGGTGGCGGACCTCAACGACTACCCGGTGGCGCAGTACAACACCTCGGCGGCGCGCGGCGGGAGGTTCGCCCTGACCGGCGAGCACATCCAGTCCAGCCCGTACGCGATCACGGTGAACAAGGCCGACACCGAGCTGCGCACGGCGATCGCCAAGGCGCTGGACCGGCTGATCCGCAACGGCGAGTACGACCGCATCCTGGAGAAGTGGGGCCTGCACACCGGGGCGGTCTCCAGTGCGGTGGTGAACGGCGGGCGCTGAGCCGCCCGTTGCCGCGCCGGCCAGGGCTGCGGGGCACGACCGCGTGCCCGGCGGCCCCGGCCGGAGGGACTCGCGGCATCAGCGCTTGCGGGCCACGCCCGCCCAGTACCAGGCGGCCTCCGGGTCGGCCGGGGGCTCGCCGTCCGGGCGCCAGGCCATCACGGGCACCACGCCGGGCTCGAGCAGCTCCCAGTCGCCGAGGAAGGCGGCGACCTGCTCGCGGCTGCGCGGGACGAGGGTCAGCTTGCCCTGGTCGGCGGCGGCGACCACGCCGGCGACGGTCTCCGGGTCGAAGTCGGCGGTCGGATGGGTGACGACGATGTGGCTGCCGGACGGCAGGGCGTCGAGGAGTTCGGCGACCCGGGCGTGCGGCTCGTCCTCGTCGGCGACCAGCATCAGGACGGCGACCAGCATCAGCGCGACCGGCTGCGTCAGGTCGAGGGTCCCGGTGAGTGCGGGGTGGCTCAGGATCGCCGCGGGATCGCGCAGGTCGGCGTGAATGTAGGCGGTGCGGCCGCGTTCGTCGCCGACCAGCAGGGCCCGGGCGTGGGCGAGCACGATCGGGTCGTTGTCGATGTAGACCACGCGGCTCTCGGGCGCCTCGGCCTGCGCCACCTCGTGGGTGTTGCCGCCGGTGGGGATGCCGGTGCCGATGTCGAGGAACTGCCGGATGCCGGCCTCGCGGACGAGGTGGCGCACCGCGCGGCCGAGGAAGACGCGGTTCTCCTTGGCCATCTGCCGCATGGTGGGGATGGCCTGCTCGAAGACCTCGCCGAGCGCCCGGTCGGCCGGGAAGTGGTCCTTGCCGCCGAGCCAGTAGTCGTAGACCCGGGCGGAGTGCGGCAGCGAGGTGTCGATCTCCGGCGGCTGCCGGTCTTCGAGCGGCCGGCCGGCCACGAAGGCCGTTCCGATCTCTGCCTGACGTTCCGTCATGAATGCTCTCCCCGTGGGTCGTCGGCCGGCGATGGGCTCGCAGCCTAGCCGCCCCGCGGCATGTTCGTACGCCTTGTCCGACGGACCGTCAGGCGGGTTTGTCGTCGGGTCACCACTTCGGCGCACAACCGCCCCGGCCGGGCCCGCTTCAGCCGCTCTTGCGGCGGCCGGACCAGAGCTTGGCCAGGCCGATCGCCGCGGCGACGGCGATCAGCGCGGCCAGGGCGTGGTCGCTGCCCCCGGCGGAACCGCCGGAGTCGTCGGAGGCGGCCGGCCGGGAGGCCGCGCCGGGGGCGCCGGACGCGGACGGACCCGCGGAGCCCTGCGCCTCGGGGGCCGGGGAGCCGTTCAGCGCCAGCCGCCAGACGTCGCTGCCCTCGCCCTCGCTGCCGTACAGCACGGCGGAGCCGTCCGCGGAGAAGGTCACCGACTCACCCTGCCGCTGGAACGGCACGTCGAGCGAGCGGAGCTTCTTCGGGGCGCCGTCCCAGGCGTACAGGTCGGCGGAGAAGTAGTCGCGCAGCACCAGGCGGCCGCCGTCCGGCGAGAAGGCGCCGTCGGTCACCCACGGCACGCCGGCGATCCGGCGGAAGGTGTTGACGCCGCTCGGCGACAGCACCTCGGGGCCCTGGTAGAGGCCGCCGCCGGACTGCTTCTTGCTGGCGATGTAGGCCCGGCCGGTGACCGGGTGCACCATCAGCGCCTCGGCATCGCGCGGGCCGTCCTCGTAGCGGACCTTGTAGCGGACGGCGGTCACCGTCTGGTCGCGCAGCTCGGCGGGTTCGGCGAAGGCGTAGATCCACACCTCGGGCCAGGTGCCGTCGAGGTTGTCGCCGATGTCGCCGACGTACAGCCGGCCGTCCGGGCCGAGCGAGATCGCCTCCACGTCGCGCGGCTTGATCCCGCGCAGCGTGACGGTGGCGACCGTGCGGCCCCCGCTGTCGACCGCGTAGACGTACGGGCCGTCGTCGCTGTCGTTGTGCGTCCAGTAGACGCCGGGGTGGGCGCGGCTGGCGGTGAGGCCGCTGGACTCGGTGATCCGCTTGTCGTGGATCGCGAAGGCCTTCTGCGGCCGCTCGGCGGCGGCTGCGGGCAGCGCGGCCGGGCCCAGCAGGATCAGCAGTGCGGCGGTGGCGGCCGCACCGCTGCGCATCCGCCGCCCGCTCCTCGTCGCTCGCTCCACCGGGCGATCATCGCATGCCCGCCCGGCCGGTCGGCGCAGAACGGTCGGGTACGTCCCGATCCGCCCGGGCGGTCGGCGGGCGGGCGCCGATCAGGGCGACCGCGGCAGCACCGGCGCGGCAGCCCGCCCGGGCGGCCTCGACCGGGTCGGCACCGGCGAGGCGGGCGGCGAGCAGTCCGCCGGCGAAGGCGTCGCCGGCGCCGGTGGAGTCGACCGCGGCCACCCCGGCCACGCCCGGCACCCGGGCCAGTACCCGGCCGCCCGCGGCCACCAGGGCGCCCTGGGCGCCGAGTTTGACGACCGCCTCGCCGTAGCGGGCGCTGAGCCGCTCGGCGGCGGCCGCCGGGTCGCCGGTGCCGGCCAGCAGGTGGGCCTCGGCCCGGTTGGGCAGCAGCAGGCCGATGCCGGCGAACAGTTCCCGCAGGACCGCCGGGCCGAGGCGCTGCAGGAAGCCGGTGGACGCCGGGTCGGCGCTGATCTGCAGCCCGGCGGCGCGGGCGGCGGGCACGGCGAGGGCGGCCAGCCGGCGGCCCGGCCCGGAGAGCAGCTGGTAGCCGGAGAGATGCAGCCGGGCGACCCCGTCGAGCAGCGCCTCGTCCCAGTCCTCCGGGCCGAGCCGGACGGCGGCTCCGCCGTCGGTGACGAGGGTCCGTTCGGCACGGGCGTCGACCAGGCTGATCACCACGGCGGTGGGCGCCTGCGGGTCGACGGCGAGGTGCGCGGCGACGCCGGCGGCGGCGAGTTCGGCGCGGTGCCAGTCGGCGGAGTCGGCGCCCGCCCTGGCGAGCAGCCGCACCTCGGCCCCGCCGGCGGCGGCCCAGGCGGAGGCGTTGGCCCCGGCGCCGCCCGGCCGCAGCGCGATCCTGGCGGCGGTGTCGGTGTGCGGGGCGAGCGGGCCCTCGTGGAGGGCGACGACGTCGGTGACCACCTCGCCGACGACGAGCAGGGCGCCGGCGGTCATCCCTGCCGTCCCGGGTCCGTTCCGGTTGCGGCCCAGGCGCGGGCGATCCCGGCGGCGAGCCGGACGTTGCCGCGGACGGCTGCCAGGTTGGCCTCCAGCGAGGCTCCCCCGGTGTGCTCGGTGAGGTGGGCGAGCAGGTAGGGCGTGATGGCCTGCCCGGTGACACCGGCCTCGGCGGCCGCAACCAGTGCCTCGGCGAGCACCCGGTCGTGCAGTTCGGGGTCGAGCTGCTCGGCCTGCGGGACGGGGTTGGCGACGACCAGGGCGGAGGCCGGGCCGCCGAGGGCGTCCTGGGCGTGCATGACGGTGGCCACCTCGGCCGGGTCGTCGAGCGTCCAGTCCAGCGGCAGGCCGGAGCTCGTGAGGTAGAAGCCGGGGAATTCGGCGGTCCGGTAGCCGAGCACGGCGACGCCGAGGGTCTCCAGCCGCTCCAGGGTGGCGGGCACGTCGAGGATCGACTTCACGCCGGCGCAGACCACGGTGATCCGGGTGCGGGCGAGCAGGCCGAGGTCGGCGGACTCGTCCTGGCTGGCCGTCCAGTCGCGGTGGACGCCGCCGAGGCCGCCGGTGGCGAAGACCCGGATGCCTGCGCGGGCGGCGAGGAAGGCGGTGCCGGAGACGGTGGTGGCGCCGCTCGCGCCGGTGGCGAGGGCGGGCGCGAGTTCGCGGAAGCCGAGCTTGCGCAGCGAGTCGTCACCGGCGACGCGCTCCAGGCCGGCCTTGTCCAGGCCGATGTGCGGGACGCCGTCCAGGACGGCGATCGTCGCGGGGACGGCGCCGCCAGCCCGGACGAGTTCCTCGAGCTCCAGGGCGACGGCGAGGTTGCGGGGGCGCGGCAGGCCGTGGGCGATGATCGTCGATTCGAGGGCGACCACGGGGGTGCCCGCCGCGAGGGCGGCGGCGACCTCGTCGGACAGCCGCAGCGGGGCCGGTGCGGCGGGCGTGGCGGGGGTGGCGGGCGAGGGTCGGTTCATCCCCGTTTCCTGGCGTCGGCGCGCCCGTTTCAAACCTACTCGCACACATGTTCCCATCGGGCGTAGGCTGGCGCCGTGCTCCAGCTCCAGAGTTCACTGTTCGACCACACCGAGGAGATCGGCGTCGGGCCGCTCGACGCCGTCCGCCGCACCGTGCTCGGCGACGGCGCCTGGATCGACGAGCAGCCCGGCTGGTTGCACGGCGCGGGCGCCCTCTTCGAGCGGCTCGCCGCCGTCGTCCCCTGGCAGGCCGAGCGCCGCACCATGTACGAGCGGGTGGTGGACGTGCCGCGACTGCTCGCCTTCTACGGCGAGGAGGCCTTCGCGGACGGCCCGGACGCCCTCCCCCACCCGGTGCTGGCCGCCGCCCGCACGGCGCTGGGCGGGCACTACGCGGCGGAGCTCGGCGAGCCGTTCGCCACCGCGGGCCTGTGCTTCTACCGCGACGGCCACGACAGCGTCGCCTGGCACGGCGACCGGCTCGGCCGCGGCGGGCACCGGGACACGATGATCGCGATCGTCTCGGTCGGCGAACCCCGCCCGCTGCTGCTCCGCCCCCGCGGCGGCGGCCCCACCGTGCGGCGGCTGCTCGGCCACGGCGACCTGCTGGTGATGGGCGGCAGCTGCCAGCGCACCTGGGAGCACGCCGTCCCCAAGACGGTCCGCCCGGTCGGGCCGCGGATCAGCATCCAGTACCGCCCGCGCGGGGTCCGCTGACACCGCCGCCCGCGATCCGGGTACGGTGCTGCGACCCCGCTCCCGAGGAGGGCCGAGTGCCGCCCCAGCTGCCGTTCTTCGTCTACGGGACGCTCCGTCCCGGCCACCGCAACCACGACCGCCACCTGGCCGGGCGCTGCAGCGCGGTGCTGGACGCCGTCCTGGACGGCGCCGCCCTGCACCGCGGCCCCGGCTACCCGTACGTGGTGCCGTGCCCGGGGCGGCAGGTGCGCGGCGAACTGGTGACCGTGCCCGCCGGCCTGTACCCGCGGGTGCTCGCCGAACTCGACCTGCTGGAGGACTGCACCCCCGACGGCCTCGGCGAGTACGTGCGCGAGCGCCTGCCGGTGCACCTCGCCGACGGCACCGAGACCGACGCCTGGGTCTACCTGGCCGGCCCGCGCGTCACGGCCGCCCTGCACAGCGCCCCCGCCCTGGTCGCCTCCGGGGACTGGGCGGACGCCTGCCGCGGCTGAGCGCGCCCGCACCCGCACGTGCCCGGACATGACGATCCCCGGCGTCCGCTGCTGCCCCGCGCGCGTGGACCGTCGTCTCCTGCGCGCTTCGCGCCTCGACCCGCCGGGGGTCTCGCCAGAGCCTGGATCAGGGTCACTCGGACGGCCGTCGGACGTCTCCGTCGGCGGTGCGGCTCTGTCCGGTATTCCGGTGTATTGACCAGTGTCCTCCCTATTTGCCCCAGGTCAAGACCCCCCAGCGAACTCTCAGGAACACCCGGGGAGAAAGGTCAAGGGGTGGTAAAGTCCGACCACACTGACGCCGCATCAGCCGCGCCCGCACGCCGCGGGCACTGCTGCCCGCAACGGTGCGGGGCGGCGACCGAAGGGGGGCGGCGTGCCGGACGAACACGCCGTCGGGGGCGGCGGTACGAGCACGGCCCCGGCGGACACCCGCAGGAACCGGATCGACACCCTGCTGCGGCACTCGCCGCTGCAGCCCGCCTTCCGGGCCGTGGCCGCCGGCCGCCTCGCGGTCCTCGCCTACCACGGCATCGACGACCCGCAGACCTTCGCCGCCCAGATGGCCCGCCTCGCCCGCACCGCCCGGCCGGTCACCCTGGCCCGCGTCGAGCAGGCCGTCCTGGAGCGGCGCCCGCTGCCGCCGCGCAGCGTCCTGGTCACCTTCGACGACGGCGACCGCTCACTGCTCACCCACGGCCTGCCAGTCCTCGCGCGGCACGGCATCCCCGCCGTGGCCTATGTGATCGCCGGGCTGATCGGCGGCGACCGGCCGTACTGGTGGTCCGAGGCGGCCTTCCTCGTCGAACGCGGCGGCACCGCGGCCGCCCTCCCTCCGGGCACCGGGCCCGACGCCGCGGTCCGCCGCCTGAAGCAGCTGCCCGACGCCGAACGCCGGAGCGCCATCGACGAGCTGCGCACCACCGCCGGCACCGCCGCACCCCGCCGGCCCCAGCTCACCCCGGCCGACCTGCGCACCCTGCGCGACAGCGGGTTGGCGATCGGCAACCACACCGTCGACCACCCCTGCCTGGACCGCTGCCGCCCCGACGAGGCCGCCGAGCAGGTGGCCGAGGCCCACACCCGGCTCACCGGCTGGCTGGGCGAGGCACCGGCCTCGTTCGCCTACCCCAACGGCAATCTCGACCTGCACGCCGAGCGAGCCCTCACCGACCTCGGATACCGCACGGCCTTCCTGTTCGACCACCGGCACGACCGCCGTCTGCCGCGCCGACCGCTGCGGATCAGCCGACTTCGGGTGAACGCCTGCACCAGCATGAACAGGTTCGACACCATCCTCTCGGGCCTCCACCCCGCGGTGCACCGCCTCCGCGGAGGCCGGTGAGCGGCGACCCGTGACCGCAGGTCTGTGACCGGCTGCCCGGTGGACTGCGGCTCGGTGGACGGCGAAGGACAGGCACGGATCGAGGGGGCGGCAGCAGGATGGCGACGGCAACGGGCGGGGCGCCCGCGATCCACCGGTCACCGGTGGAACTCGGCAGCGAAGTCCTGGACGGGTGGCGGCAGCTGGTCGCCGACGACCCGCACGGTTCGTGGTTCGCCACCCCCGAGTGGGTGCTCTCCTGGTGGGAGACGCTCGGCAGCGCCGGCTCCGGTTCGGGGCGGGCCGAGATCGCCGTCTGGCGCGGCGCCGGCGGCCGGATCGAGGCGGTCGTCCCACTGCTGCACACCCGGCTCCGCCTCCACCCGCGGCTGCCCGTCACCGCGCCCTGCCTCACCCTGCTCGGCAGCGGGCCGGGCGCCGCCGACCACTGCGGCCCCGCGGTCGCCGCCCACCGGCAGGAGGACGTCCGCCACTGGCTGGCCGCGCGCGCCCGCCGCACGACGCTCTGGCTCCCCGACCTCGACCCCTCGGCCGCCGCGGCCCTGCCCCCCGGGGCCCGCGCCGTCGCCCGCGCGGCCTGCCCGCGCGCCGACCTGACGCAGGGCCACGACGCCCTCGGATCACGGCAGTTCCGCTCCACCGTGCGCCGGTACCGGCGAAAGCTGGAGGCCACCGGGGTCACTTTCCGCTGGGTACCGCCCGCCGAGGCCGGCACCGAGCACCTGGACGCCGTACTCGCCCTGCACCGGCTGCGCCGCACCGCCCTCGGCCGGCCCACCACCTTCGACGCCCACCGCCGCCCGCTCCACCTGCGGGTGCTGGAGCGCTCGGCCGCCACCACCGCGGACGACGGCCACGGCCCGGCCTTCCTGGTCGCCGAGCACGAGGGCGACACCATCGGCGCCCTGTACGGCTTCCGCTGGAACGGCGGCTTCGCCTACTACCAGATCGGCTGGGACCCGAAGTGGGCACCGCTGCGGCTCGGCACCGTGGTCATCTCCGAGGCCGTCCGCGCCTGCGCCGAACAGGGCCTGCACACCTTCGACTTCCTGCGCGGCACCGAGCCGTACAAGTACCGCTTCGGCGCGGTCGACCGCTACGACGACACCCGGCTGCTGCCGCACGGCCCGACCGGCGCCCTGCTCGCCCTCAAACATCGCGTCAAGAACCGCCGTGCCGAACGCACGGAGGCCGGTCCGACCGCGAACGGCACGGCGGAGGACTGACGCCCCGGTCGGGGCCGCTGGGGCCTGCCGATGCCGAGAGCGAGGAGCGAGGGGGCGACACCCGCCCCGAGCCGAAGGGCCCGCCGGTGCCGAAAGGGTGGGCCCCTCCTGCCCGTCGGCGGGCAAGGAGGGCGAGCGAGGGAGCGCAGCGACGGAGCATGGGGGCACCTCCCAGCCGCCAGGCTGGGGGAGAGTGTCGGCGCCGGATCAGGAGGGCCCGGAGGCGAGCGGGCGACAGCACAGCATCGCACCGGGAAATGTCCATGCCAGTCCGGCATTCGGAGCACCCTGATCGACCTCGCCCGAACCCTTGACAGGCACGGGATGCTGCCAGCAAGGTCCCTGGGAGCGCTCCCACAGCTGGTCCGGCAGACCGGCGGGGCGCACCCCACCCGATCAGCCAGTGAACGAGGCACCCCATGCCAGGTACCAGACGCCCTGCCCCGCACCACACCGCCATGTCCGATTCCGGCAGCGCCCGTGCCGTCATCGCCCCTGCCGGCGGGCCGTCGGCTGCTTCCCGCACCGCCGACCGGCGGTCGCACCGACGGCGGATGCTCCGGTCCGCCGCTGCGCTGGGTTGCGCCGGGCTCGCCCTGACCGCCTGCAGCAGCGGCGGAACCCCGGTCACGCCGGCGGCGTCCGGGATCCAGGAGACCATCACCCTCAAGGTGGGCACCTTCGGCTCCTTCGGCTACCGCGAGGCCGGCCTCTTCGCCGAGTACATGGACCGGCACCCGGAGATCGTCATCACCGAGGAGGCCACCCAGGACGGCAAGGAGTACTGGAACGACCTGACCTCCCGGCTCTCCGGGCAGAACCCCAAGCCGGTGGCGGACATCCAGGCCGTGGAGGTCGGCTACATCGCGGAGGCCACCGGCGCGCTGGCCGACAAGTTCACCGACCTGCGGTCGGCCACCGGCGTGCAGGCCTCGGCCTGGCTGCCGTGGAAGTCCGCCCAGGCCACCACCCCCGACGGTGCGCTGCTCGGCCTCGGCACCGACACCGGCCCGATGGCCGTCTGCTACCGCAAG
This sequence comes from Kitasatospora sp. NPDC051914, assembly GCF_040680995.1. Lineage (NCBI taxonomy): Bacteria > Bacillati > Actinomycetota > Actinomycetes > Kitasatosporales > Streptomycetaceae > Kitasatospora > Kitasatospora sp. NPDC051914. The sequence continues at coordinate 12,364 of NZ_JBFAXX010000057.1, read as the reverse complement.
GACCTGTTCAAGAAGGCGGGACTCCCGAGCGACCGCGACGCGGTGGGCAGGCTGTGGGCGGGCGACTGGTCCAAGTTCATCGACGTCGGCCGCCGTTACAAGGCGCACGCGCCGGCGAAGACGACCTTCACCGACTCGGCCGGCGGCCTGTTCAACGCGGTGCTGTCCAGCGAGTCCGAGCAGCTGTCGGACGCCCGGGGCCACCTGGTCTACCAGGACAGTGCCGGCGTGCAGAAGGCCTGGGACCTCTCGGTCTCCGCGGCACGGGCCGGACTCACCGGTGGTCTCCAGCAGTTCACCGCCCAGTGGAACGACGCGCTCTACCTCTCCGGCTTCGCCACCATCGTCTGCCCGTCCTGGATGACCGGCGTGATCAGCAAGTACGCCGGGGACCGCGGCGAGGGGCTGTGGGACATCGCGCCCGCACCGGCGGCCGGCAACTGGGGCGGCGCCTTCCTCGCGGTGCCGAAGGCCTCCCGCCACCAGAAGGAGGCCGCGGCGCTCGCCGCCTGGCTGACCGCCCCCGAGCAGCAGGCCAAGGTGTTCGCCAAGACCGGCAACCTGCCGTCGGCCGGCGCCGCGCTGCAGCTGCCGGCCGTCCAGGACGCCACCAATCCGTACTTCAACAACGCCCCCACCGGCCGGATCTACGCCGCGGCCGCCCGGACGATCCGGCCCGCGCCGATCGGCCCGCTGGACGGCACGGCCAAGGCCGTCATCACCGACACCGCCCTGCTGGACGTGGAACGGAACGGCACCGACCCGAGGAAGGCCTGGAACAGCGCGGTGAAGCTGATCACCGAGAAGGCCGGCGGCTGAGGGCGCCGTACGGCGCCGGGGCCCTGCCTGCACAGCAGGTGGGAGCGCTCCCGTAGACTGGAGTCCTCCGGCGCCGCGCCCATCCCCCGCGGCGCGGCGCCGGGGCTTCACGGGGCCGTGGCGAGCTTGCCGTGCGGGCAGCATCCCGTGTCACGGCGGCGTCGTTGGTACCGGTATGAGCACTTGTCATCCGTCCGCGCACGGCGCCGCGCCGTCCGCCGTCCCGCAGCAGACCCCGCACCTCCCGCCGGCGCCGCAGGACTTCGGCCCCGCCCAGAGCCTCCCCCGCCTGCACAGCCTGGCGCCCGCCGCGGGCTTCTCCCCGCCGGAACCACGGCCGGGACGGGGCCCGCTGCAGGCCCAGAGCTGGGCCTGCAGCGCCGCCGAGCAGGCCAGCGACGTCCTCAGCGGGCTGCGGACCGTCGAAGTCCCGGTCGCGGCCCTGCAGGCGGCGCTGCTCATCCTCACCGAACTCGTCGCGAGACCGCACGAGACCAACGGCATGCGCGAGGCCGCGCGGGAGATCTGCGGCGTGTTCGCCGGGCTGACCGACCAGGCGGTCTGAGAGCCACCGCCCGCTGCGGTCCGCCGGCCCCCGGCCCGCCCGCGGACGCGCCGCCCCGGCCGCCCCTCGGCGGGGTCCGGGCGGCGCGTCGGGCCGGTACGGCTGCGCATCCGGCCGGCGGGCCGTGCCGCCACAGCGCGCACGACCGCCCGGCGGCACGCCCGAGGAAGTGTTGGGCAATCGATCAACTGCGTGGCGTGCGGAAAGGGCAGACTGCGTGGGCCCGGACCGCCCCGTTGCGCTGTCAGTACAGTCCGCTGTAGGCGGCCGTCACGATCTCCATGCCGCGGTTGTCCTCCTGCCGGTCCCGGTCGATCATCTGGTTCATGACATAGGCCACCGTCATCCGTGAGCCTGGATCGCTCACGACCAGCGAGCCGCCCCAGCCGCCCCAGCCGAAGGTGTTGCCGAACTTGCCGAAGCCCATCGTCCAGGACATCGGCGTCCCCAGCACGCGGTCGTCACCGCGGAACACCTCCTGCCATGCGGGCTCGCAACCCCGGGGGGACAGCAGTCGCACTCCGCCGGCCGAACCCCGGTTCGCCAGTACCGACTGCACGAGGGCGACGGAGCGAGCATTGCCGAAACCGTTCACCGCAGGGATCTGCGCACGGCGCCAGGCCGTGGAGTTGGCGTCCTTGACCCGGATCACGGCACCGGTGTTCTCCCGGCGTGTGCCGTCCGGTCCCGGCGGTGCGCTGGCGGCGTACTCGTCGGTCAGGGACGGCGGCGGGATGAGCGGTGCGACGCGGTAGTCATGATCGGCGGAGAGCCCGATGTGGAAGTCCGCGCCCAGCGGTTCGGCCACCTCCTCGGCGAAGAACTCGCCGAGACTGCGGCCGGTGATGCGGCGGACGATCTCACCCAGGAGGAAGCCGAAGGTGAGGGCGTGATAGCCGGCGGCCGTTCCCGGCTCCCATTCGGGCGCCTGCGCGGCCAGCCCTGCCGTCACGCGCTCCCAGTCGTAGAGCTCCTCGACCGTCGTCGGCCCGGACAGGTCCGGCAGCCCCGCGGTGTGCGACAGCACGTGCCGCACCAGCACGTTCTCCTTACCGGCCGCGGCGAACTCGGGCCAGTAGGCGGCGACCGGCGCAGACAGGTCGAGCTCGCCCCGGTCGGCCAGGATCAGCGCGCACAGGGCGGTCATGTTCTTGGTCGTCGAGTTCACGCCGGTGAGGGTGTCGTGCTCCCAGCTGACGGAGCGGTCCGCATCGGCGTACCCGCCCCAGATGTCGACCACCTGCTCGCCGTCGATGCAGACGGCCGCCGAGGCACCCACGTCGTCCTTGCCGAGCAAAGCTGCAAGGGCCGCACGGACTGCGTCGAACCGCGGCTCGCAAAACCCCTTAACATCAGTCATGGGTACAAGCCTCAGGTGACGCCGGGGCTTCCCGCCCAACAATTCCCGCGCCGGTTTTGTCGGGTGGGGCGCGATCGAATCCTCTCCACTCCGGCAAGGCGGCCTGACGGCCGCGCGGTCGGCCGATGGCCCGGCCGGCGCCCGGGACTGCAGCGCCGATGACCGCAGTGCCGCGCGGCAAGCGACTCCGGCTCCGGCTCGGGTGCCGGCCGCTGCGGCTCCTGCGGCCGGCCGGCAGGGTGGGCGTTCCCACGGTGGAGACGCAGGAGGAAGGACGGACACGCGTGCTGGAGCGGCTGAATCAGGCACTGGACCACTTGGAATCCTGCCTCGACCGGGAGGTCGACATGGCCGAGGTGGCCCGGATCGCCGCGGTGTCGGAGTACCACTTCCGGCGGCTGTTCTCCGCGCTCGCCGGGATGCCGCTCCCGGTCTACGTGCGGCGCCGACGGATGACGCTCGCCGGGGCCGAGGTGCTGGCCGGGGAGCTGACGCTGCTCGATGTCGCGGTGCGGTACGGGTACGGCTCGGGCGAGGCGTTCGCCCGGGCGTTCCGGTCGGTGCACGGCATCGGGCCGGGCGAGGCCCGGCGTACGGGTGCGGTGCTCACGGCACAGCCGCGGATGTCCTTCCGTGTCGTCGTCGAAGGGAGTACGGCCATGCGGTACCGGATCATGGAGAAGGAGTCGTTCCGGGTCGTCGGCAGGAAAGCCCGGCTCCCGCTCGTGCACGAGGGGGTCAACGCGGCCGCCGCGGCGCACCTGGAAAGCCTGGACGAGCAGGCGATCGTACGGATGAAGGAGCTGGCCGGCCAGGAGCCGGAGGGGATCCTGTCGGCGGTGGTGTACCTGACCGACAGCCGGGAAGAGGGCGCCGAGGCGGACTACTGGATCGGCGTGGTGACCGGTCCCGAGGCGGCCGCCGAGGAGCTCGACGCCCTCGACGTGCCGGCCGGGACCTGGGCGGTCTTCGACAACCACGGGCCCTATCCGAGCGCCCTCCAGGAGCTGTGGCGGGACGTGTTCACGCAGTGGTTCCCCTCGAACCCGTACACCAGCCGGACAGGTCCGGAGCTCCTGCGGACGCAGCCGGTGGAGATCGGCGCGGAGACCGACTCCCAGCTGTGGATCCCGGTCGAGCGGGGCAGCGGGAGCGCCGGGGCGTGAACGCCGGCACCGCAGCAGCGGCTCGATCACAACCCGTGCGCCACGCCACGCAGTTGATCAATCACCCGACACTTTCCCGGCCGCCGGAGCGGCTCACCGTCTCGGCGATCCACACGGGCGCGAACGGGGACGTGCAGCCCGGGGAGGTCGGGTAGTCCTTGAGCACCTGCAGACGCTCGCCGATGTCGACGGCGCGGGCGCGGTACTCGGGGTGGTCGATCCCGATCCGGGCCAGGCAGTGGTTCATCGCCCACTGCAGGCGGCCGGGGCGCCCTGCATCTCCGCCTCGATGACATCGAGCAGTCCTGCGAGGTCGAGGCCCTCGGGCTTCTTGGTGACGCGCTCGGTGGTCAGCGCCCAGCCGGCGCTGGCGACCACCGGGTCAGGGTCGGCGAACCAGGCCAGGCGCAGCTCTTCGGCGTGCGGGCTCTTCTTCACCACGTAGTTCACGAGCCAGTCGTGCACCTTGGGTTTGCGCGCCTCACGCAGCATGGTGTCCAACTCGCCGCGCTCGAACGCCTTCGGCCGGCAGATCAGGATCGCCAGCAGCCGTGCCGCGGTGTCGCCGGTCTCCCAGAGCCCGCGGGCGAGCTCCTGCTGGGTCTTCAGCCGCTTGGCGAGCGCGCGCAGTTTGCCGAGGTTCACCCCGTGGTCGTCGCCGTGCCTCTCGTTCACCGCGCGTGCCTTCGGGTCCTCGAGTGCGGCCAGCTCGGCCACCGTCGTCTCGGCCACCGTCGTCTCGGGCACCGTCGTCTCGGGCACCGTTGTCTCGGCCACCTGAGTCTCCTGTCCGTCACGTCCGCGGTTCAGCGTACGGCGGCGGTCTGACACCCGTCCGTCCACGGCGGTGCGGCGGCACGTGTCGGGCGGGGGTCAGCAGCAGGGTCCGGCTCGGCGGTGCTCCTGGGCGAGTGCGGTGAAGGGGATGGGGCAGCAGTCGCTGTCCGCGCAGACGGTCAGGTCGTCGCAGCCCGCCGCGACCGCCGCGACCAGGGCGGTGCGGATGGTGGTCAGGTCGGCGATCTTGGCGTCGACCTCGGCGAGCTTGGCGGCCGCGCGCTCCTGCAGCCCGGCCACCGGCCGACCGTGCCGGTGGCGGCCGGCCTCCAGCAGTTCGGCGACCTCGTCGAGGGTGAACCCGAGCCGCTGGGCGGCCTTGATCACCCGCAGTACGGTGACCGCCCGGTCGTCGTACATCCGGTGGCCGCCCGGGCTGCGGCCCGGGTCGGGGAGCAGCCCGCGGCGCTCGTAGTAGCGCAGGGTCTGGATGTTCACGCCGGCCGCCTCGGCGACCTGGCCGGTGCGCAGTCCCTCGTTCACTGCGGCCTCCCGGGTGCGGACGCCCACCACTCCGGCGCCCGGTCCGTACTGATCATCCCGCTCACTCCCGTCGCCGCGTCCCGGCCGGAACGTCTTCGACGGTAAACCTGTACCCGGGTACCGGATGCAAGTGAGCGGGCCCGGCCGCGGCGGACGGGGCGGCCTCGGCAGGGACGTCCGGTCACGGCTGGGGGTTGTCGACGATGGCCCGGAGCGCCGCCAGCAGGTGGGGGCGGTCGGCGGGGGCGACGGGCTGGAGGAACATGCGCTCGACGATGGCGGCGTGCACCTCGGTGGCCCGGTGGAAGGCGTCGGCGCCCCGGTCCGTGGCCTGCACCAGGGTGATCCTGCGGTCGGCGGGCGAGGGCGTGCGGCGCACCAGGCCGGCCTGCTCCATCCGGTCGACGAGGCGGGTGGTGCCGCCGCTGGTGAGGGTGAGCCCCTCGGCCAGGTCCCGCTGGGAGGTGCCTCCGCCGTGGTCCCGGGCGAGCATCAGCAGCACCTCGAACATGGTGTGGCTGAGTCCGCACTCGGCGCGCATCGCGGCGTCCACGGCCCGGTCGAGGCGGGCTGCGGCGCGCAGCAGCAGGCCGAGCTCCTGGATGGCGGGGCCGGCCGCGGCCCGTGCGAGTTCCGCGGCGCCGGCGTGCTCCGGGGTCGCCGGCCCTTCCTCGCGCGCCGTCGGTGCGATCTCCATGCGCGGAGTCTACTGATCGGCCACCACCAAGATCGGCTGTTGCACGGCTCGGCTTCCACACGGATCGGCCGTCGCACGGCTCGGCACAGGATTGACTGATTGCTCAATTGCTGAGCAGTCAGCTATTTCGCTACGCTGATCCGGCTGCACCGCAGCAGAGGGGTGATGCCGCTCGGCAGGGTCGTTCGGTGCCGGACCCGTGCGGTGCCGGACTCCCTCGGTCGCCGACCGATTCCGCCACCGACCGATTCCGCCACCAATCCGACGGAGAGACTGTCGATGACCGACATATCCGCCCGACAGGCGTCCCCGGCTCTCGCTCCCACCGCGGGCGGCGGGCGCCGGCTGAAGCTCGTCGTCGTCCTCGGCGCCCTCTCCGCGTTCGGGCCGCTGTCGCTGGACATGTACCTCCCGGCCTTCCCCGCGCTGGCCTCCGACCTCGGTGTGCAGGACGCGGACGTGCAGCTCACGCTGACCGCCTGCCTGCTCGGCCTGGCGCTCGGCCAGCTGGTGGCCGGGCCGCTGAGCGACAGCCGCGGCCGCCGCACTCCCCTGCTGATCGGTCTCGGCTGCTACGCGGCGGCATCGCTCGCCTGTGCCTTCGCACCGAACATCGAGGTGCTGACCGGCCTGCGGCTCGTCCAGGGCATGGCCGGTGCCGCCGGCATCGTGATCAGCCGGGCGGTGGTGCGCGACCTGTACGACGGCACCGAGGCCGCCCGCTTCTTCTCCCTGCTGATGCTGGTGAACGGGCTGGCGCCGATCCTCGCGCCGGTGCTCGGCAGCCAGCTGCTGCGGTTCGCCGACTGGCGGGCGGTGTTCGCGGTGCTCGCGGCGATCGGCGCCCTGCTGCTCGCCACCGCGGTGCCGGCCCTGCCGGAGTCCCTCCCCCCGGAACGGCGCAACCGCGGCGGACTGGGCCGGACGGTGCGCAGCTTCGGCGGGCTGCTCGGCGACCGCCGGTTCATGGGCTACGCCCTGTCGGCGGGCTCGGCGTTCGCCGCGATGTTCGCGTACATCTCGGGCTCGTCGTTCGTACTGCAGCAGGTGTACGGGCTGGACGCCCAGCAGTTCAGCCTGGTGTTCGGCGGGAACGCGCTGGGTCTGGTGCTGCTGGGGCAGGTGAATGCGCGGCTGCTGCGGAGCCGGGCCCCGGGGGTGATGCTGCGGGCCGGGCTGGCGGTGTCGGCGGTGGGCGGCGCCGGGCTGCTGGTGGCGGTCGTGGCGGGGCCGGGGCTGTGGGCGGTGTGCGGTTCGCTGCTGCTGGTGGTGGCCGCGGTGGGTCTGATCATGCCGAACTCGACGGCGCTGGCGCTGTCGGGGCGGGACAACGCGGGGACGGCCTCCGCCCTGCTGGGGCTGCTGCAGTTCGCGCTGGGCGGGCTGGCGGCGCCCCTGGCGGGCCTGGGCGGCTCGGGTTCGGCGCTGCCGATGGCGGTGGTGATCGCAGCGTTCTCGGGTGCGGCCGTGCTCGTCCATGCCCTGGTGCTGCCGCGGACGTCTCCCGCCTAGGACGCGCGTCCTCAGGAGGTCGCGGGTGCCCCGCCAGGGCGCTGGGGCCGCCCCCAGCGCCCTGGATGGACCAGCGTGGCTACCAGCTCTCGCCGGCGGGCTGGCGGGTGGTGGCGTTGAGGCGGTTGAAGAGGTTGGTCACGCCGATCATCAGGATCAGCGAGGCGAGCTGCTTCTCGTCGTAGTGGGCGGCGGCGGCGTTCCAGATCTCGTCCGGGACGGCCTCGGAGCGGTCGCTGAGCCGGGTGGCGGCCTCGGTGAGGGCGAGGGCGGCGCGCTCGGCCTCGGTGAAGTACGGGGCTTCGCGCCAGGCGGCGACGGCGTGCAGTCGCTCGTCGCTCTCGCCGGCCTTGCGTGCGGCGATGGTGCCGCCGACCACGCAGTAGCTGCAGCCGTTGATCTGGCTGGCCCGCAGGTGGACGAGGTCGAGGGTGCCCTCGGGGACGCCTCCCTTCTTCGCCGCCTTGAGGACGCCGAGGATGGCCGACATGGCCTCGGGGATGACGACCGCCGGGTTCTGCATCCGTGCCTGCTGCATCGCTGTGCTCCTTCTCGCCGGCCCGAGCCACTGCCTGCGCCGGCCTCCTTGTCTGCTTCGGTGCTCCTCTGACGTAGGCGGGGCGGCGGATGTGACGGGGTGCGCGGACGGATTTCGCCGGCCCTTTTCCGCGGGTCCCGGCCGCGTCTTTTGCGGGCCCGGCCGCGGCGGGGGCAGGCTTGAGGGCGGGAGCCGAGAAGGCGAGGAGAGCCATGAGCACCCTTGAGGAGCAGATCGAGATCGGTGCCCCGGCCGATGCGACCTGGGAGCAACTGCACCGGATCGCCGACTACCCCCGCTTCGTCGAGGGCGTGCTGCACGCCTCCGCCCGTGGCAGCCACCGTGCGCATCTGGACGTGGCGGTGGACGGGGGGCACCGGGAGTTCGACGCGTTCTTCACCGACCGCGGCCACAACCGGGTGATGACCTGGCAGACCGTGGACGCCCCGCATCTGCGCGGCACGTTCGCGCTGCGGCCGTTGGGCGGGGACAGGACGCAGGTGCAGGTGCGGATCGAGTACGAGCCGGCTGCCGTGGAGGAGCTGTTCGGCGGGCCGCCGCACGGTTTCGCGCAGGCGTCGGCGATCGAGCGGACGGTGCGGACGGACCTGGAGCAGCTCCGCGACCTGGTGGAGCAGCGCAGCCGCTGACGCCGGTCGTCGGTGCAGGACCCCACTGACTCAGGCGCAGGCCACTGACTCAGGTGCAGGCAGGCGCAGGTCAGGGCAGTGACTGCTCGGCCCAGATGACCTTGCCGGAGTCGGTGTAGCGGGTGCCCCAACGCTCGGCGAACTGGGCGACGAGGAAGAGTCCGCGGCCGCCCTCGTCGGTGCTGGCGGCGTACTTGAGGTGCGGGGAGGTGCTGCTGGAGTCGGAGACCTCGCAGATCAGTGTCCGGTCGCGGAGCAGTCGGACGCGGATCGGGCCGCCGCCGTAGCGGATGGCGTTGGTGACGAGTTCGCTGAGGATGAGTTCGGTGGTGAAGGCGAGGTCCTCCAGGCCCCAGTCCTCGAGGCGCCGGCTGACCTCGCCGCGGACGGCGGAGACGGCGCTGGGGTCGGAGGGGACGTCCCAGCCGTCGACGTTCTCGGCAGGGAGGGCGCGGGTGCGGGCGACGAGCAGGGCGATGTCGTCGGTGGGGCTGGCGGGGAGCATGGCGTCGAGCACGGTGTCGCAGGTCTTCTCCGGCGTGCTGCCGGGGTGTGCGGCGAGGGTGGTGCGCAGCGCTTCGAGGCCTTCGTCGATGTCGCGCTGGCGGTCCTCGACGAGGCCGTCGGTGTAGAGGACCATCTGGCTGCCCTCGGGGAGGTCGATCTCGACGGCCTCGAAGGGGAGGCCGACGAGGCCGAGGGGCGGGCCTGCGGGGAGTTCGGGGAATTCGACGCTGCCGTCGGGGTGGACGACGGCGGGCAGCAGGTGGCCGGCGCGGGCCATGGTGCAGCGCAGGGAGACCGGGTCGTAGATGGCGTAGAGGCAGGTGGCGCCGGTGATGGGGGCGTCTCCGTCGAGGGAGGCGTCCTGGTCGATGCGGTTGACGAGGTCGTCGAGGTGGCCGAGGAGTTCGTCCGGCGGGATGTCGAGGGCGGAGAAGGTGTGTACGGCGGTGCGCAGCCGGCCCATGGTGGCGGCGGCGTGCAGGCCGTGGCCGACGACGTCGCCGACGACGAGGGCGACGCGGGCGCCGGGCAGTGGGATGACGTCGAACCAGTCGCCGCCGACGCCTGCCTGGGCGGGCAGGTAGCGGTAGGCGAGGTCGAGGGCGCTCTGTTCGGGGAGGCCGCCGGGCAGCAGGCTGTGCTGCAGGGTGACGGCCATGGCGTGTTCGCGGGTGTAGCGGCGGGCGTTGTCGATGCACAGGGCGGCGCGGACGACGAGTTCCTCGGCGACGGAGCGGTCGTCGTCGTCGAAGGGTTCGGGGCGGTCGGAGCGCCAGAAGCTGGCCATGCCGAGGACCATGCCGCGGGCCTGGAGCGGCAGGGTGAGCAGGGAGTGGACGCCGTAGCGCTGGACGCCGGCGGCGCGTTCGGGGTGGTAGGGCTTCCAGGCCTCGAAGGCGGCGGTGAGGTCGGGTTCGAGGACGGGCCGGCCGGAGGCCATGGAGCGGGCGCGGGGGGTGTCGGGGACGAGCGGGACGTTCTCGCCGACGGGGATGAACGGGGAGTCGGGGCGGACGCCGCTGTGGCCGGTGCGGCGCATCACGGTGGGCAGGCCGGTGGGTTCCTCGCCGCGGAGCACGGGTTCGGCGAGGTCGACGGTGACGAAGTCGGCGAAGACGGGGACGGCGGCGTCGGCGAGTTCCTGGGCGGTGCGGGTGACGTCGAGGGTGGTGCCGATGTTGCCGGTGGCGTCGTACAGCAGTTGGAGGCGGCGGCCGGCGAGTTCGGCGCGGCCGGAGAGGGCCTGGAGTTCGGTGGAGTCGCGGAGGGTGACGACGCGGCCGGGCGGGCCGCCGTTGGTGTCGGTGGAGCGGATGTTGACGGCGAGCAGCCGTTCGCCGGCGCTGACGACCTGGTCGGTGGCGGTGCTGCCGGAGGTGAGCAGGTCGGTGAGGCGGTGGTCGAGGCCCAGGTCGGCGACGTCCCTGCCCTCGGCGTCGGCGGGGAGCGGGAGCAGGCGGCGGGCCTCGTCGTTGGCGAGCAGGAGGCGTCCGGTGCCGTCGAAGATGAGGACGCCCTCGCGGACGGCGTGCAGGACCGCGTCGTGGTGCTCGTACATGCGGGTCATCTCGGCGGGGCCGAGGCCGTGGGTCTGGCGGCGCAGGCGGCGGCCGACGAGGGCGGTGCCTGCGGTGGCGAGGGCGAGGGCTCCTGCGGCGGTGGCGAGGAGCAGGGGCAGCTGGCGGTCGGCGGTGTCGGCGATCTTGGCCTTGCGGACGCCGGCGGAGACGATGCCGACGACGGTGCCGTCGGGTTCCTTGACGGGGACGGTGGCCTGGACGAGGGGGCCGATGGTGCCGTCGACGTTCTCGATGACGGTCTTGCCGGCAAGGGCGGGGGCGATGGTGCCGACGAACTTCTTGCCGATCCGGTCGGGCATCGGGTGGGTGTAGCGGATGCCGGCGGTGTTCATCACGACGATGAAGTCCACGCCGGACGTGACGCGGGCGGCCTCGGCACGGGGCTGGAGGACGACGGTCGGCTCGGGGGTGCTGAGCGCCTCGATGATGCCGGGCGCGTTGGCGAAGGTCTGGGCGACGGCGAGGGAGCGGTTGGCGGCCTCGCGGGTGATGTCCTTGCGGGACTGCAACACGAGTTCGACGCCTGCTGCGACGACCAGGAGCAGGACGATGACCACCTGAAGGACGAACACCTGGCCTGCGACGCTGCGCATTCTCAACGCCGACCACGGACGTCGACCGGTGGAGTCGGGGACCGACGGGGTCCGGGATCGGCCCCTAAACCGGACCATATGCCTATGTGTACCCCGCGGGGCCCCGCCCGGCCAAGGGGTGAGCCCGATCACATCGCCGGACGGACTGCCCGGTCACGGAGGGTGCGGGCCTGGCGGCACCCCGCCGGCGCACCCCGGATCGTCTCTCCCGTGGTGCGTCGGTCCCGTGGTGCGTCGGCGGCGCTGCCTGCGGATGCGGGTGTTGTCAGTAGATGAGGTAGGAGGGCCGGTGGCCCTCGTCGGCGATCTCGCCGTCCGCGACGGACCTCAGTTTGCGGGCGAGTTCGTCGAGTGCGCGGGAGGCGGCCATCTCTTCGCCGATCCTGGCCAGCGGGCGGTCGTCGCGGCTCTTGACCGCTTCGCCGTGGCCGCTGAGGCCGGGTGCGTGCGAGCCGCTCAGCCGGGCGTCGCAGGCGGTGTTGACGCCGTCCTCTTCGAAGACCAGCTCTACGTCCCACTGGTTGTGCATCCTGCACCTCCTCGTGGCGTTCCCGGGTTCCAGCGTGCGCCCGCGGGCCGTGGGCGGGCAACCAGGGGCGGGAATGCCGCCATGTCGGTGAACGTTCAACAGATCGCTCCGGGTGCGGACCGGACGGAGCGACGGACGGACGAGAGGAGTCCCACGGTGTTCCAGCAGTACCTCACGGGCGACACCGCCGAGCAGTGGCGCTGGGCAGGACTGTACTTCGACGCCAAGGAGTACGCCGAGGCGGCGCGGCTGCTCGCGCCGGTGGTCGAGCAGCACCCGGAGCAGGTCGGGCCGCGGCTGCTGCTGGCCCGCGCCTACTACCACTCCGCGCAGCTGCGGCGCGCCGAGGAGCAGCTGCGGGAGGTCGTGGCCCGCGACCCGGTCGAGCAGTACGCGCACCTGATGCTGGGGCGCACCCTGGAGCGCCAGGGCCGCCCCGCCGAGGCGGCCCGCTGGCTGCGGCTGGCGGAGGCCCTGGAGGGCTGAGGGGCGCGACCCGCGGGGCGCGGGGAACCGCACGGTTCCCCG
>NZ_JBFAXX010000056.1:0-56463 GCF_040680995.1 Kitasatospora sp. NPDC051914 | reverse complement strand
GGCTCCAGCCGCTCCCACTGGCTGTTCGTCAGATCACCACGTCCCACAGACCGTGATCATCTACGACCTTGATCCACTTTCGCAACAGGCCCTAGCTGGCCAGAGATCGTCGACGAGCCGCTAACGAGACCAGTCCCCGGGACGGCAAAGCCGCCAAGCATCCCGCCCCGGGGACCGCAACCCCTCCACGAACCAAAGCCCACGAAGGAGACCTTCATCATGCCCCAGCACGCCCACGACCAGGCCCGAATCTGCCCCGACTGCGACGGCTTCGCCCGCGCCGCCATCGCCACCGGCACCCGGCACCTGGACGGCACCCGCGTGACGATCACCGCCGACTGCCGCACCTGCCAGGGCACCGGCCACCTGCCCGCCCGCCGCCCCGTCGCCGCCCGGGCCTGAGACGTGGGCGCGCTCCTCGACTGGCGCGACTCCCGGCACTGGGACAACAAGCCCGCCCCCTGCGGCGTCTGCCAGCGGCCCACCAACCTGCGCTCCGACCGCGGAAAGCCCGTCCACAAGGTCTGCGCCGAGACCTGGACCGACCAGCACACCAATCCCGCACCCGACCCGTCCTGACCCGCCCAGCCCCGAAGCCACCCACCACCCGGCTTCGGGGCCGGCACCCCACCGGAGGTGACCCCCTTGACCGCCACCGCCTTACCCCCGGTCGCCGATCTCCTCGGCCTCGCCCGACTCGGCACCATGCCCGCCCTGATGCGACAGCTCTCCGGGCTCGCCGGCTGCACCACACCGATCCGGCTCACCGGCTGGCGCACCGAGACCAACACCGCCGGTGAGGTCCTGCACCACCTGGAGTCGTCCGAGCTGCCCGCCGGGAGCCTGCTGCTGCGCTGCGGCAACCGGCGGGTCACCCGGTGCGCGTCCTGCGCGGAGACCTACCGCCGCGACACCTACCACCTGATCACCGCCGGGCTGACCGGCGGTAAGGGCACCCCGGCCACCGTGGCGACCCATCCGCGGGTGTTCGCCACCTTCACCGCGCCCAGTTTCGGCCCCGTCCACAACCGGCCCACCGCCGGCCGCTGCCGCTGCGGCACCGAGCATCCGGCCGACGACCCGGCCCTCGGTTCATCCTTCGACCCGGACCGCTACGACTACCAGCGGGCGGTGCTGTGGAACGCCCACGCCGGCAAGCTCTGGGCCCGCTTCTCCATCCACCTGCGCCGCGAGATCGCCAAGCGCGCCGGACTCACCCAACGGGAGTTCCGCGAGCACGCCCGGATCTCCTTCGGGAAGGTCGCCGAGTACCAAAAGCGCGGCGCGATCCACTTCCACGCCGTGATCCGCCTCGACGGCCCCGACGGCGGCGACACCCCACCCCCGGACTGGGCCACGCCCGACCTGCTGACCGACGCGATTCGGGCTGCCACCCGCCGCACCGACATCCCCGGCCCCCTGATCGACGGCCGCGAGCACCGCTTCGCCTTCGGCCGCCAGCTCGACATCCGCACCATCCGCAGCGCCGACTTCACCGGCCCCGTCCAGATCACCGAACGCGCCGTCGCCGCCTACATCGCCAAATACGCCACCAAGGGCGCCGAGACCGCCACCGGCACCCTCGACCGCCCCGTCCGCCTGATCGCCGAGATCACCCACCTCGACATCCCCGACCACGCCCGCCGCCTCATCCGCACCTGCTGGACCCTCGGCAACCGCCCCGAACTCGCCGACCTCCGCCTCCGCGCCTGGGCCCACATGCTCGGCTTCCGCGGCCACTTCTCCACCAAAACCCGCCGCTACTCCACCACCCTCGGCGCACTCCGCGACGCCCGCGCCGCCTGGCGCCGCGCCCAAGCCCTCGAACACCTCCACGGCCCGGACGCCCAGGACGGCGAGGAGACCACCCTCGTCCTCTCCCACTGGGCTTTTGCCGGCACCGGCCTGACCAGGGGAGAGGCCTGGCTCGCCCAAGCACTGCAACCCGCACCCGGAACGGAAGGAGAACCGACCCATGGCTGACCAGCTGCTGAGCGTCGAGGAAGTGGCCGACGTCCTCGGGACCACGGTGCGCTTCCCGCGGCGCCTGATCGAGGAGCGGCGCATCGAGTACGTGAAGGTCGGCCGGCACGTCCGGATCAAGGCGTCGGTCCTGGCTGCCTTCATCGAAGCGGGCACCGTCCGCCCGACCGTCCGTCGCGCCCGGCTGGGGGTGGCTGCCTGATGGCCGGCCGCCGTGCCTTCGGCCGGGTCCGCAAGCTGCCCTCGGGCCGCTGGCAGGCTCGCTACATCGGACCGGATGGCATCCTCCGTGCTGCCCCGGAGACCTTCGACACCAAGCGGAAGGCCGATGACTGGCTCGCCGCCACACAGACCGAACTGCGGGCGGGGGAGTGGTCCGACCCTGATGCCGGGAAGATCGCCTTCGGTGCGTTCGCCCAAGCCTGGATCGCCGAACGCGGGCTCGGGGTGCGCACGGTCCAGTTGTACGAGACGCTGCTCCGCCTCCACCTGGCGCCCACTTTCGGACGGACTCCCGTCGCCGACATCACCCCGGCCGCCGTCCGGGCCTGGCGCGCCGCCCGACTGTCCGCCGGCGTCGGGGCCTCGACGGTGGCCAAGTCGTACGCCCTGCTGCGGGCCGTGCTGAACACCGCCGTCGCCGACCGGCTGATCCGGCGCAACCCGTGCCAGATCAAGGGAGGCAGCAAGGAGGAGACCCCGGAGCGGCCGATCGCCACGGTTGTCGAGGTCTATGCCGTCGCCGGGCAGATCGGGGAGCGGTACCGGGTGCTCGTGCTGCTCGCCGCCTTCTGCGGACTGCGGTGGGGCGAGCTGCTGGGGCTGAGCAGGCGGGACGTCGACCCGGGTCTCGGCACGCTCCGGGTCCGCCAGTCCGTGGCTGAGCTGCCGAACGGGGAGCGGATCACCAAGCTGCCCAAGACCGCGGCCGGCGTCCGGACGGTGGCGATTCCCGAGGTGATCCTCGCCGAGGTGAGGCGGCACCTGGACCTCTTCGCCGAGCAGGGGAGCGACGGGAAGGTGTTCGTCGGACCCACGGGCGTCATGCCGCGGCGGAACCACTTCAACCGGCTCTGGCGGAGGGCGTGCGCCGGGGCGGGTGTGAGCGGTCTTCGCTTCCACGATCTCCGGCACACCGGGAACACACTCGCCGCCTCGACCGGGGCCAGCACCCGGGAGCTCATGGCGAGGATGGGCCACAGCACCGCGCGGGCCGCGTTGATCTATCAGCACGCCACGGCGGAGCGCGAGCGCTCGATCGCCCGGGCGGTCAGCGAACTCGTGAACAAGGCCCGTCCGAGGGCACGAAAGGGCACGACCGATCCGAAGGGGCACGCGAGGGGCACGACGCCCTGAAATCGCCTCAGACGACGAAGGCCCCAGCTCTGCGATCATGTCGCTGAGCTGGGGCCTTGACGTTGGAGCGGGCGACGGGAATCGAACCCGCGTGGCCAGTTTGGAAGACTGGGGCTCTACCATTGAGCTACGCCCGCGTACGTGCGTTGACGGCACGTCGCCCCTCGATGCGGTGGTCGCCTCGGGGACGGTGGCCAGCCTACCTGGTCGGGTCGGCCGAATGCACACCGCTTTCGTTCAGGTGCCCGCCGATATTGCGGCGAGGGGGCCCGGACCGGCGTGTACTCTCTCTTTGGCACTACGGGGTGTGGCGCAGTTTGGTAGCGCGTCCGCTTTGGGAGCGGAAGGCCGTCGGTTCGAATCCGGTCACCCCGACAGTTGTCGGCAGGGTCTCGTCAGACGGGCGGGGCCCTGTTGCTTTCGTGGTACCGGTAGGATGGGCCGATGGCGGCAGTTCCTGTGGCATGCACACGGGCCGAAGCCGCACGAGGGCGAGGAGTCACGCTCACCGTCCACCCCCGTACGGGAGATGCAGCCCCAATCGCCCATCGCCCGTCTCGCCCGACCGGCCGTCCGGCCGAGACGTCGGGCGGAGACAACCTGACCGCAAGCCCATAGGAGACCAAACCGTGAAGAGCGCCGTCGAGACTCTGAACCCGACCCGGGTTCGACTCACCGTCGAGGTGCCCTTCGAGGAGCTCAAGCCCAGCCTCGACGCGGCGTACAAGAAGATCAACCAGCAGGTCACGGTTCCGGGCTTCCGCAAGGGCAAGATCCCGGCTCGCGTCATCGACCAGCGCTTCGGCCGTGCCGCGGTGCTGGAGGAGGCCGTCAACGACGCCCTGCCGCGCTTCTACACGCAGGCCGTCGACGAGGGCAAGATCGAGGTCCTCGGCCAGCCCGAGATCACCGACATCGAGGGTGTCGAGCGGATCGCCGACGGTGGCGACCTGAAGTTCACCGCCGAGGTGGACGTCCGCCCGGAGATCACCCTGCCGGACTTCTCGGAGATCTCGGTCACCGTCGATGCCGTCTCGGTGTCCGACGAGGACGTCGACAAGTCGCTGGAGCAGCTCCGTGAGCGCTTCTCCTCCGTGAAGGACGTCGAGCGCGCCGCCGCCGCCGGCGACGTCGTGGTCGTCGACCTGGAGGCCAAGGTCGACGGCGAGGTGCCGGAGGACGGCACCGCGTCCGGCGTCAGCTACGAGATCGGCTCCGGCCGCCTGCTGGACGGCATCGACGACGCCGTGATCGGCCTGTCCGCCGGTGAGTCCAAGACCTTCACCACCGAGCTCAAGGGCGGCACCCAGGCCGGCAAGAGCTCGGAGGTCACGGTCACCGTGACCGCCGTCCAGGAGAAGGAGCTCCCCGAGCTCGACGACGAGTTCGCCCAGCTGGCGAGCGAGTTCGACACCCTGGACGAGCTCAAGGCCGACTCCCGCAAGCGCCTCGAGCGCATGAAGGAGTTCGACCAGGCCACCCAGGCCCAGGAGAAGGTCCTGGACGAGCTGCTGACCCGGGTCGAGATGGAGTACCCGGAGAAGCTCCTCAAGGACGAGGTCGAGACCCGCAAGCACAACCTCGAGCACCACCAGCTCGAGCCCATGGGCCTGACCCTCGAGTCCTACCTGGCCACCCAGGACAAGTCCGTCGAGGACTACGAGACGGAGACCGCGGACCAGGCGAAGAAGGGCATCAAGACCCAGTTCGTCCTGGACGAGATCGTGGCGAAGGAGGAGCTCAACGTCAGCCAGGAGGAGCTGACCGAGCACCTCATCCGCCGCGCCGCCGGCTCCGGCCTCACCCCGGACCAGTTCGCCCAGCAGATCGTCCAGGGCGGCCAGGTTCCGCTGCTGGTCGGCGAGGTCGCCCGCGGCAAGGCGCTGGCGCTGGTCGTCGAGGCCGCCACCGTCACCGACAGCAACGGTGAGACCGTCTCCTTCGAGGACGACGAGGACGAGACCGAAGCCACCGACGCCGTCGAGACCGTCGAGGTCGCGGACGAGGCCACCGAGGCCTGATCCTCCGCCCGCCGAGAGCAGTGGCCCGGACACCGTGAGGTGTCCGGGCCACTGCCGCGTTCCCGCCCGCTCGCCCCTCGACGGGCTCGGGGCGGTCTCCGCATTTCCGCGCACACCCTGCGCTCACAGCGAACAGTTCTGCGTGGGGGATTCTGAGCCGCGGCCTGCGCGTTAGGGTCGGTGGACAGCGACACACACGCAGATCGACTGAGCAGGTGGCTAAGTGACGTTCCCGCAGATGCAGATGGATGGCCTGACGGCGCCGCGCGCCGCCGCCGGTGACGTGCTCGGCGGCCTGGGCGACCAGGTCTACAACCGGCTGCTCAACGAGCGCATCATCTTCCTCGGCCAGCAGGTCGACGACGACATCGCCAACAAGATCACCGCCCAGCTCCTCCTCCTGGCCGCCGACCCGGAGAAGGACATCTTCCTGTACATCAACTCGCCCGGCGGCTCGATCTCGGCGGGCATGGCGATCTACGACACCATGCAGTACATCAAGAACGACGTGGTGACCATCGCGATGGGCATGGCGGCCTCGATGGGCCAGTTCCTGCTGACCGCCGGCGCCAAGGGCAAGCGCTTCTCGCTGCCCAACGCCAACATCCTGATGCACCAGCCCTCCGCCGGTCTCGGCGGTTCGGCCTCCGACATCCGGATCCAGGCCGAGCAGCTCCTGCGCACCAAGAAGCGGATGTCCGAGCTGATCGCCTTCCACAGCGGCCAGAGCTTCGACCAGATCACCGCTGACTCCGACCGCGACCGCTGGTTCACCCCGGAGGAGGCCAAGGCGTACGGCCTCATCGACGAGATCATGCACAGCGCCGCGGACGTCCCCGGCGGCGGCGGCACCGGCGCAGGCTTCACCGCCTGACGGCCGGCCCCAGACTTCCAGACCGCACGCTTCGGAGGACCGAACACCCCATGAACACTCCCTACACGCCGCGCGGCGAGTTCGAGGGCCCCCGCGCCGAGGGCCGCTACATCGTGCCGCGCTTCGTCGAGCGCACCTCCCAGGGCATCCGCGAGTACGACCCGTACGCCAAGCTGTTCGAGGAGCGCATCATCTTCCTCGGCTCGCAGGTGGACGACGTCTCGGCCAACGACATCATGGCCCAGCTGCTGTGCCTGGAGTCGATGGACCCGGACCGCGAGATCCAGATGTACATCAACTCGCCCGGCGGCTCGTTCACCGCGCTGACGGCCATCTACGACACCATGCAGTACGTGAAGCCGGACATCACCACCGTCTGCATGGGCCAGGCGGCCTCCGCCGCGGCCGTGCTGCTGGCGGCCGGCACCCCCGGCAAGCGGATGGCGCTGCCGAACGCGCGCATCCTGATCCACCAGCCGTACACCGAGACCGGCCGCGGCCAGGTGTCCGACCTGGAGATCCAGGCCAAGGAGATCTTCCGGATGCGCGAGCAGCTGGAGGAGATGCTGGCCAAGCACTCCAACAAGCCGGTCGAGACCGTCCGCGACGACATCGAGCGCGACAAGATCCTGACCGCCGAGGAGGCGCTGGAGTACGGGCTGATCGACCAGATCATCTCGACCCGCAAGTCCTCGCTGACGGGCTGAGCCCTTCGCGGCTTCGGGGGGCGGGCCGTGCGGGCTGTCGGCCGCCGCGGACCACCGGTGCGGGAGCGCCCGGTGGGGCGCGGGGGCGCGACAGTGACGTACGCCCCGCCCCGATCCGTTCCGGTCGAGGCGGCCGGGCGGGCACAATGCATGTGGGCGCATGCCCGTGAGACGGCTTCTGTTCGGTATCAATTCGCCCAGGGCGTAGGGCAGAGCTGTCGAAGTCGGCGGAATCTCCGGCTCGGCAGAGTACCGTCGGATAGCGAGACCGACCGCCGACGGCGCAGCCGGTCCACAGCACCAGGCCCCGGACCGCTGCGGGGCCCCTGGCGAAGGGGAAGCACCTCGTGGCACGCATCGGAGACGGTGGCGACCTGCTCAAGTGCTCGTTCTGCGGCAAGTCGCAGAAGCAGGTGAAGAAGCTGATCGCCGGGCCTGGCGTCTACATCTGCGACGAGTGCATCGACCTCTGCAACGAGATCATCGAGGAGGAGCTCGCCGAGTCCTCGGAGGTCCGTTTCGAGGAGCTGCCGAAGCCCCGCGAGATCTACGAGTTCCTCGACCAGTACGTGGTGGGCCAGGACCTCGCGAAGAAGGCGCTGTCCGTCGCGGTCTACAACCACTACAAGCGCGTCCAGGCCGGTGAGAACGGCCGGGCCGGCAACGGCCGCGAGGACGCCATCGAGCTGGCCAAGTCCAACATCCTGCTGCTCGGCCCGACGGGCTCCGGCAAGACGCTGCTGGCGCAGACGCTGGCCCGGATGCTGAACGTGCCCTTCGCGATCGCGGACGCCACCGCGCTGACCGAGGCCGGCTACGTCGGCGAGGACGTCGAGAACATCCTGCTCAAGCTGATCCAGGCGGCGGACTACGACGTCAAGAAGGCCGAGACCGGGATCATCTACATCGACGAGATCGACAAGGTCGCCCGCAAGAGCGAGAACCCGTCGATCACGCGTGACGTCTCCGGCGAGGGCGTGCAGCAGGCGCTGCTGAAGATCCTGGAGGGCACCACCGCCTCGGTGCCGCCGCAGGGTGGGCGCAAGCACCCGCACCAGGAGTTCATCCAGATCGACACCACCAACGTGCTGTTCATCGTCGGCGGTGCGTTCGCGGGTCTGGAGCGGATCATCGAGGGCCGGGCCGGCGCCAAGGGCATCGGCTTCGGCGCGACCATCCGCTCCAAGCGGGAGTCGGACGCCAGCGACCACTTCCGCCAGGTCATGCCGGAAGACCTCGTGAAGTTCGGCATGATCCCCGAGTTCATCGGCCGTCTGCCCGTGATCACCAGCGTGCACAACCTGGACCGCGAGGCGCTGCTGCAGATCCTCACCGAGCCGAAGAACGCGCTGGTCAAGCAGTACCGCAAGCTCTTCGAGCTGGACGGCGTGGAGCTGGAGTTCACCCGGGACGCGCTGGAGGCCATCGCCGACCAGGCGATCCTGCGCGGCACCGGCGCCCGCGGCCTGCGCGCGATCATGGAGGAGGTGCTGATGTCCGTGATGTACGAGGTTCCCTCGCGCCAGGACGTCGCCCGCGTGGTGGTGACCGGGGACGTCGTCTCCAAGCACGCCATCCCGACCCTCGTGCCGCGCGACATGATCAAGCGTGAGCGCCGGGAGAAGAGCGCCTGACGCTCCTCCCCACGACGGACGGCGAAGGCCCTGCACCCGGAAGCGGTGCAGGGCCTTCGCCGTGTCGCGGGCCCGGAGCAGGACCCGGCATCAAGTGCCGGACGCTACTTCGGCACCTCGGCGATGCGGCGCAGTTCGCGGGCGGAGGTCGCGGCCTCGTCCAGGTCGACTTCGGAGTCCTGGTCCACCTCGCCGGTGAGCACGGCGACGAAGGTGGAGCCGTCCGCCCAGGCGCACAGGCTGTCGTCCTCGGTCGGGGCGTGCATGACCTCGCAGGTCAGGCGCCCGCCGAGCGGCCCCGCGTCGAAGTCCCGACGGCCGCTGAAGGTGGTGCCCTGGCTGCGCGCGCCCTCCTCGAAGTTCTTGAAGAAGTCGTCGATCTGGGAGTTCGGGGCCAGCACGGTGCCGTAGCCGCCGAAGACCGCGACCACCGTCTGCCGGTCGGTGTAGACGGTGCTGACCGGCGTCGGCGACCAGGCGTTCTCGCCCTTGCCGAGGGAGTCGTTCAGCCCGGACTCCAGCTTCTGCGCGAGCGGGTTGGAGTCCTCGCGGGGCAGCCCCTGGAAGGAGCTCGGCAGGGAGATCCGGTACTTGTCGGTCTTTGACGTCACGTCATAGACGAAGTAGCCGAGCAGGCCGCCGCCGAGCAGGATGGCGCCGCCGACGCAGCCGAGCACGATCCACAGGCCCTTGCGGGACTTCTGCGGCTGCGGCACGATCCCGCCGCCCCAGGGCTGCTGGGCGGGGACGCCGTAGCCGGCGGGCTGGCCGCCGTAGGGCGCCGGCTGCTGCGGGTAGCCGTAGGCGGGCGGCTGCGGCGGGCCGAAGCCCGGCGGGCCGGGCGGCTGGGGCGGTGCGCCGTAGGGCTGGGAAGCGGGCGGGGGACCGCCGTGCGGATTCTGCTCGGACACCGGACGTCCTTTCGACGGAGGTGGGGCCCTGGCTACTTCTTCACTTCGACGACCGCGCGGATGGCCTTGGTCTTCTCTGCTGCCTCCGCCGGGGTGACGGGCTTCCCGGTCAGGCCGAGGTCGGCGAAGATCACCTCCACCGCGGTCGAGCGGTCCGCCCAGATGCAGATCGTGTTGCCGCCGGTGGTCTTGGTGGCCGAGGTGCTCAGCACCCCGCACTTGAGCTTGGCGCCGGGCGCGCCGCCGGTGCCCGCCGGGAACTCGGTGGGCCGGGTCCGCCAGGTGGCGGTGATGGTGGTGCCCGAGATCGTCTTGGGCTTGACGGCCTCCGTCTCCACCAGGGCCAGCACGAGGTCCGGGCTGGCGACGGCGCCGTAGCAGCCGATCACCTGCACCATCGACGTCTGGTTCTTGGTGTAGCTGCCGGCCACGGCGGTGCCGTCGGTGCAGGCCGGCTTCTGGCCGTCCGGGCCGGGGGTGGCCGGTGCCGAGGTGGCGCTCTTCTGGGTGTGGCCGTCCGGCAGGGCGGCCGGCAGTTCGAGCTTGTACGCGGCCGAGGCCGTGGTGCCGCCGCCCCCAGTGGTGCTGCCCGTGCTGCCGCCGCCCGAGCCGTCCTTGCCGGACAGGCCCCAGACGGCGAGGCCGCCGCCGATCAGCACCACGGCGCCGATCACCAGGCCGATGACCAGGCCGTTGTTGCTCTTCCGCGGGGTGGGCGGCGGGTAGCCGCCGGGGGAGCCGTAGGGCTGCTGGCCGGGCACCGGGGCGCCCGGGTAGCCGGGCTGGGCGCCGTACGGCGGGGCGGGCTGCTGCTGGGGGTAGCCGTACTGCGGCGGCTGCGGTGCGCCGTACGCGGGCGGCTGCGGCGCGCCGCCGTACTGGGGCGGCTGGCCGTACGGCTGCTGCGGCTGACCCTGCGGATACTGCTGACCCTGGCCGTACATGGAAAATCGGTCTCCCCCGCCACGGCGTTCCGCGGCCTGCTTCTCGGCGTACTCCTCGTCAGTACCCGCACGGTTCCCCGCGCGAGTATCCGGGCACGCTACCGCACGGCCGTCGGCACCCGCCGGGGTGGTCCGCACGGCAAGTGGTTCGTAACGGCGCCCCCCTCTTACGTAAACTGTGCGTCGTGACCGACACGACGAACCAGCGCCCCGAGAGCTCTTACCCCGGGGACGACGCAGCCACCCTCCCGACGACCTACGCCCCGGCCGAGGTAGAGGGCGAGCTGTACGAGCGCTGGGTGGAGCGGGGTTACTTCGGCGCCGACGCGAAGAGCGACAAGCCCGCCTACACCATCGTCATCCCGCCGCCGAACGTGACCGGTGCGCTGCACCTCGGCCACGCCTTCCAGCACACGCTGATGGACGCGCTGACCCGCCGCAAGCGGATGCTCGGCTTCGAGGCGCTCTGGCTGCCCGGCATGGACCACGCCGGCATCGCCACCCAGAACAAGGTCGAGCAGCAGCTCGCCGAGTCCGGCCTGTCCCGGCACGACCTGGGCCGCGAGGCCTTCGTCGAGAAGGTCTGGGAGTGGAAGGAGAACTACGGCGGCAAGATCCTCGGCCAGATGCGCCGCCTCGGCGACGGCGTCGACTGGTCGCGCGAGCGCTTCACCATGGACGAGGGCCTGTCGCAGGCCGTCCAGACCATCTTCAAGAAGCTCTTCGACGACGGCCTGATCTACCGCGCCGAGCGCATCATCAACTGGTGCCCGCGCTGCCTCACCGCGCTCTCCGACATCGAGGTCGAGCACGACGAGGTGCCGGGCGAGCTGGTCTCCATCCGCTACGGCGAGGGCGACGAGTCGATCGTGGTCGCCACCACCCGCGCCGAGACGATGCTGGGCGACACCGCGGTCGCCGTCCACCCGGACGACGAGCGCTACAAGCACCTGGTCGGCCGCACCATCAAGCTGCCGCTGACGGACCGCCGGATCCCGGTCGTCGCCGACGAACACGTGGACCCGGAGTTCGGCACCGGTGCCGTCAAGGTGACGCCGGCCCACGACCCGAACGACTTCGCCATCGGCCAGCGGCACGGCCTGGAGTCCCTGACCGTGATGGACGAGCGCGGTGTGATCACCGTGCACGGCCCGTTCCTCGGCCTGGACCGCTTCGAGGCCCGCTCCGCCGTGGTCGGCGCGCTGCGCTCCGAGGGGCGCATCGTCGGTGAGAAGCGCCCGTACATGCACGCCGTCGGCCACTGCTCGCGCTGCAAGACCGTGGTCGAGCCGCGCCTGTCGCTGCAGTGGTGGGTCAAGGTCGGCCCGCTCGCGCAGGCCGCCGGCGACGCCGTCCGCGACGGCCGGGTCCAGATCCACCCGAAGGAGCTGGAGAACCGCTACTTCAACTGGGTCGACAACATGCACGACTGGTGCATCTCGCGCCAGCTCTGGTGGGGCCACCGCATCCCGGTCTGGTACGGCCCGGACGGCGAGGTCGTCTGCGTGGGCCCGAACGAGGAGCCGCCCACCGGCGAGGGCTGGACGCAGGACACCGACGTCCTGGACACCTGGTTCTCCAGCGGCCTGTGGCCGTTCTCCACCCTCGGCTGGCCGGAGAAGACCCCGGACCTCGAGAAGTTCTACCCGACCGACGTCCTGCTGACCGGCCACGACATCATCTTCTTCTGGGTCGCCCGGATGATGATGTTCGGCCTGTACGCGATGGACGGCACCCCGCCGTTCCACACCATCGCGCTGACCGGCCTGGTCCGCGACGAGTTCGGCAAGAAGATGTCGAAGTCCTTCGGCAACGTCGTCGACCCGCTGGACTGGATGGACTCCTACGGCGCCGACGCCGTCCGCTTCACCCTGGCCCGCGGCGCCAACCCCGGCGCCGACGTGCCGATCGGCGAGAGCTGGGTCCAGGGCTCGCGCAACTTCTGCAACAAGATCTGGAACGCCACCCGCTTCGCACTGATGAACGGCGCGACGGTCGAGGGCCCGCTGCCGGGGCCGGAGGACCTGACGGCCGCCGACCGCTGGATCCTCTCCCGCCTCAACGCCGCCGTCGCCGAGGCCGACGCGCTGTACGACGACTACCAGTTCGCCAAGCTGTCGGACGCCCTCTTCCACTTCGCGTGGGACGAGGTGTTCGACTGGTACGTCGAGCTCTCCAAGACCACCCTGGCGGCCGGCGGCCCGCAGGCCGACGCCTCCCGCCGGGTGCTCGGCGAGGTCCTGGACGTCACACTGCGCCTGCTGCACCCGATCGTCCCGTTCGTCACCGACGCCCTGTGGACGACGCTCACCGGCGCCGAGTCGGTGGTCGTTGCAGAGTGGCCGAAGGACAGCGGCTACCGGGACGCGGACGCCGAGGCCGAGATCGCCACGCTCCAGCAGGTGGTCACCGAGGTCCGCCGGTTCCGCAACGACCAGGGCCTGCGGCCGAGCCAGCGCGTCCCGGCCAAGCTCGACCTGGCGGGCACCGTCCTGGTGCCGCACGAGGCCGCGATCCGCTCGCTGCTGCGCCTGACCGAGCCGGAGGAGGGTTTCGGGGCCACCGCCTCGCTGCCGGTCGCCGGTGCCACCGTCGCGCTGGACCTCTCCGGCACCATCGACGTGGCGGCCGAGCGCAAGCGCCTGCAGAAGGACCTCGCCGCGGCCGAGAAGGAGAAGGCGCAGACCACCGCCAAGCTCGGCAACGAGGCCTTCCTCGCCAAGGCGCCGGACGAGGTGGTCGCCAAGATCCGTGGCCGCCAGGAGGCCGCCGAGGCCGACATCGCCCGGATCACCGCCCAGCTGGCCGCCCTGCCGCAGGCCTGACGCACGGCACGAGGAGGGCCGCACCCCGCACGGGGTGCGGCCCTCCCGCGTTTTCCGGGTTCCGAATTGGGCCATTCGGTATATCGGCGCGGGTTCTTGATAGTCCGTTCGGCGGTATTTCATCGTGTGCGACCGAGGTCGGCCCGGTGAATCGCCGTGACCGATGTCCTGCCGATTTATCACCGTTTCTGCGTGCGCGCGTTCCGCCGGTGTTCGGAGTTGGGATGTGTACGGTGTGCAGATGTCCCCATTCGGGTGTGAGACTGACGGGAGGGCACGTCATGACGGCGACCAGGGAGTTGGCCGACGAACTGCCACAGCACGAGGTTGAGGCGGCAAAGGCCCGGGCGGCGGCTCTGCTTCTGGCATTCCGGCACGGGAACCAGCTGTCCTTCGACGAGCAGTTGGACCGTCTCTTCGCCGACCGCGTCGAACGCGAAGTCACCACCCTGCTGGTGTGGATCGCGGCCGAGGCCGTCCGCAAGGCGTACGCGCCCGAGGCCGCAGACCGGGTGCTGCGCGGGCTCGCCCGGCGCGCCCCCGCCGACGCCTCCGGCGTGCTGCTGGACGAGGAGGCCGCCGACCCGGCCAGGCTGATCGAGGCCGTCGACGCCGGTGACGTGGCGGCCGTCCGCGCCCTGGTCGCCGCCACCCCCGACACCACCTACCTGGTCGGCGGGCTGCTCCAGGCCGTCGCCATGATGCTGCCGCTGCTGCCCGAGGGCGAGAGCGCCGAGATCGCGGCCGAGCTCCGCCGCCGGCACGGCGGCCGCACCGCCCAGGTGCCCGGGGCCCGGCACGCCTGACCCGCCGGGGCGCAGGGCGGAGGCGTAAAACACGTGCAAAGCCTCATGTCCGCAAGCGGGTCGTGGCATGCACGCTACTAGGCAGAGTGTCAGCAACGGTCCTACCGTCGAGTACCGCAATGCATCCGCAACTCGACCGAGGAGCCGGTTTGCAACGACGCCCCCACCCGCGCAGATTCGCCGCCGCCACCCTTGCGGCGGCCCTGCTGGCCGTCTTCGCCCCCACCGCGGCCCCCACCGCCGCGGCCGCCCCCACCGCCGCCACCAACGACTACTGCGCCGGAAAGTGCCTGGACATCCTGCCGCCCGGCGAGAACGGCAATGCCACCCTCTCCGAGATCCTGCTCAACAAGGTCTTCGGCTCCCGCCCCGCCCACACCGACGACCAGCTCGGCCCCTACGGCAACCTCGCCGGCGCCTTCCCGCAACTGACCGAGGCCCAGCTGCGGAACTTCTTCAACGACGCCTCCTTCGGCGTCCCCGCCGACCAGGTCGCCTCCACCAGCCGCCCGCGCGCCGACGTCGCCATCGTCCGCGACAAGGCCACCGGCGTCCCCCACATCACCGGCACCACCCGCTACGGCACCGAGTTCGGCGCGGGCTACGCCGCCGCCCAGGACCGGCTCTGGGTGATGGACCTCTTCCGGCACGTCGGCCGCGGACAGCTCTCCGGCTTCGCCGGCGGCGCCGCCGCCAACCGGCAGCTGGAACAGAGCTTCTGGCAGGCCGCCCCCTACACCGAGGACGAACTCCAGCGGCAGATCGACGCCATCGCCGGCCGGGGCGACCGCGCCCGGCAGGCCCTCGCCGACGCGGGCGCCTACCTCGACGGCATCAACCAGTACATCCGCGAGGCCTACAACGGCCGGTACTTCCCCGGCGAGTACGACCTCACCGGCCACATCGACGCCGTGACCAACGCCGGGAGCATCGAGCCCTTCAAGCTCACCGACCTGGTCGCCCTCGCCTCCGTGGTCGGCGCCCTCTTCGGCTCCGGCGGCGGCGGCGAACTCGCCTCCGCCCAGGTCAGACTGGCCGCCGAGGCCCGCTACGGCCAGGCCGAGGGCGACCGGCTGTGGGCCTCGCTGCGCGAGGCCGACGACCCGGAGGCCGTCCTCACCCTGCACGACGGGCAGCGCTTCCCGTACGCCCTGCCGCCGGACGACCCGCAGGGCACCGCCCTCCCCGACCCCGGCTCGGTCGTCCCCGAGAAGATGGTCCACGACGCCACCGGCACCGGCACCCAGACCGCCACCACCGCCCCCGGCCTGCTGCCCGGCAACCTGCTCACCGCCAAGCACGGCATGTCCAACGCCCTGCTCGTCTCCGGCACGCACACCGACGACGGCCACCCCGTCGCCGTGTTCGGCCCGCAGACCGGCTACTTCGCCCCGCAGCTGCTCATGCTGGAGGAGATCCAGGGCCCGGGCATCAGCGCCCGCGGCGCCGCCTTCGCCGGCCTCAGCTTCTACGTGCAGCTCGGCCGCGGCCAGGACTACGCCTGGAGCGCCACCTCGGCCGGCCAGGACATCACCGACACCTACGCCGTCCCGCTCTGCACCACCGACGGCAGCCCGGCCACCCTCGCCGCCGACCACTACCTCTCGCGCGGCCGATGCCTGCCCATGGAACGCCTGGAGCGCAAGAACGCCTGGAAGCCCACCACCGCCGACTCCACCGCCGCAGGCTCCTACACCCTGGTGATGAACCGCACCGACTACGGCCTGGTCACCGCCCGCGGCACCGTCGGCGGCAGGCCCGTCGCCTTCACCTCGCTGCGCTCCACCTACCGCCACGAGGCCGACTCCATCATCGGCTTCCAGATGCTCAACGACCCCGGCGCCGTGCACGACGCCGCGAGCTTCCAGCAGGCCGCGCAGAACATCAACTACACCTTCAACTGGTTCTACGCGGACTCCCGGGACATCGCGTACTACAACTCCGGCACCAACCCGGTGCGCGCCCCCGGCGTCGACGGCGGCCTCCCCGTCCGCGCCGAACCCGCCTACGAGTGGCGGGACTTCGACCCCGCCGCCAACACCGCCCGGTACACCCCGCCCGCCGAGCACCCGCAATCGGTCAACCAGGACTACTACGTCTCCTGGAACAACAAGCAGGCCGCCGGCTTCGCCGCCGCCGGATTCGGCAACGGCTCCGTGCACCGCGGCAACCTGCTCGACGGCCGGGTGAAGGCCCTGATCGCCGGCGGAGGGAAGGCGAGCCGGGTCTCCCTCACCAAGGCCATGGAGTCCGCCGCCCTCGCCGACCTGCGCGCCGAGGACGTGCTGCCCGAACTGCTCAGGGTGATCCGCAGCGCCCCGGTCACCGACCCCGCGCTCGCCACCGCCGTGCAGAAACTGGAGGCCTGGAAGACCGCCGGGGGGCTCCGCCGCGAGACCTCCCCGGGCAGCCACAAGTACGCCGACGCGGACGCGATCCGCACCCTGGACGCCTGGTGGCCGCTGCTCGCCGACGCCGTCCTCCGCCCCGGCCTCGGCGACCCCCTGTTCACCGCGCTCACCGGCGCCCTGCAGATCAACGAGTCGCCCTCCGGCGGCCAGACCGGCCCCTCCGGAGGCCCGGTCAGTGCCAACGAGTCCATCCCGCACAAGGGCTCGGCCTTCCAGTACGGCTGGTGGAGCTGGGTCGACAAGGACCTGCGGTCCGTCCTCGGCGACCCGGTGGACGGGCCGCTCGCCCGCCCGTTCTGCGGCGGCGGCGACCTCGCGGCCTGCCGCACCGCCCTGCTCGACAGCCTGAGGAAGGCCGCCGCGCAGACCCCGGCCCAGGTCTACCCGGGCGACGCGGACTGCGCGGCCGGCGACCAGTGGTGCGCCGACTCGATCGTCCAGCGCCCGCTCGGCGGGGTCACCGACCCCAAGTCCACCTGGCAGAACCGGCCCACCTACCAGCAGGTCGTGCAGTTCCCGGCGCACCGCTGAGCCGCGCCGGCGCAGGCGCCGCGGCCCGGTCCGCCGGGTCGGGGTGCCTGCGCCGGGCACGCCCGGGACGCTACGTAGACTGGGGCCGTGAGCGACAAGGCCGAGCAGAACCCGTACACCACCCGCCCCTCCGACGCCGGGGCCACCGGCCCGGAGGCCGAGCTGCGGGCGGTGGAGACCGAACTCTCCGGCCGCTGGCCCGAGAACAAGCTGGAGCCCTCGCTCGACCGGATCGACGCCCTGATGGACATCCTGGGCCGGCCCCAGCGCTCCTACCCGTCGATCCACATCACCGGCACCAACGGCAAGACCTCGACCGCCCGCATGGTCGAGCAGCTGCTCGGCGCCTTCGAGCTGCGCACCGGCCGCTACACCAGCCCGCACGTCGAGTCGGTCACCGAGCGGATCAGCCTGGACGGCGCGCCGATCAGCGCCGAGAAGTTCGTCGAGACCTACCGCGACATCGAGCCCTACGTGCGGATGGTGGACGAGAGCCAGCCGGTGGCGATGTCCTTCTTCGAGGTGCTGACCGGCATGGCGTACGCGGCCTTCGCCGACGCCCCGGTGGACGTCGCCGTGGTCGAGGTCGGCATGGGCGGCTCCTGGGACGCCACCAACGTCATCGACGCCGCCGTCGCGGTGATCACCCCGATCGGCCTGGACCACACCGACAAGCTGGGCGACACCCCCGGCGCGATCGCGGTGGAGAAGTCCGGGATCATCAAGCAGGGCGCGCTCGCCGTCGTCGCCCAGCAGCAGCTGGACGCCGCGCAGACCATCCTCAAGCGCGCCGTCGAGGTGGACGCCACCGTCGCCCGCGAGGGCATCGAGTTCGGCGTGATCCGCCGCGAGGTCGCGGTCGGCGGCCAGCTGGTCACCCTGCGCGGACTCGGCGGCGCCGAGTACGAGGACGTCTTCATCCCGCTCCACGGCGCCTACCAGGCGCACAACGCCGCCCTCGCGCTCGCCGCGGTCGAGGCGTTCTTCGGCGTCGGTGCGGCCGGCGGCGGCCAGCTCGACGCGGACAAGGTCCGCCGGGCGTTCTCCGGGGTCTCCTCGCCGGGCCGCCTGGAGGTCGTCCGCCGCAGCCCCACCGTCATCCTGGACGCCGCGCACAACCCGCACGGCGCCGAGGCCACCGTCGCCGCGATCGGCGAGGCCTTCGGCTTCACCAAGCTGGTCGGTGTGATCGGCACCAGCGGCGACAAGGACGTCTCGGGCCTCCTGGAGGTCTTCGAGCCGATCCTCGCCGAGGTCGTCATCACCCAGAACTCCACCCACCGCGCGATGCCCGTCGACGAGCTGGCCGCGCTCGCCGTGGAGATCTTCGGTGAGGATCGTGTGCAGGTCGAGCCCCGGCTGGACGACGCCATCGACGCGGCCGTCACCCTCGCCGAGGAGGAGGACCTCGGCGGCGCCGGCGTCCTGGTCACCGGCTCGGTCATCACGGTGGGCGAGGCACGCCTGCTGTTCGGAAGGAAGTAGCCACCGATGCGGACCCTCTGCTCCTCGACCCTGATCGGCGAGGCCCTGCTCATCCTCTTCGCCGGCCTGGTCGCCATGCAGCTCTCCGACGTGCCCGCCGGCACGATCTGGGCGGTCAGCGGTGTCGCCATGGCGCTCTGCGTGCTGCTCTGCGGCATGATCGAGCGCCCCGGCGCGGTGGCGATCGGCTGGGTGCTGCAGATCGGCCTGATCGCCAGCGGCCTGGTGCTGCCCACCATGTACGGCCTCGGTGCGGTCTTCGCCGGGCTGTGGTGGTGCTCGGTGCACTACGGCCGCAAGATCGACGTCATCAAGGCAGCCCGCGCCGCCGAGGCCGCACAGGCCGCCTGACCCGCTCTGAGCGGCCCTTTCGTATCCGCGGGCCGCGCACCCAGGTAGGGTCTGCGGTGGCGCACTCACCCTGCCGAAGCCGATCCCCTGGAGCCCCACCGTGTCCCAGCGCACTCTCGTCCTGCTCAAGCCCGACGCCGTCAAGCGCGGCCTGGCCGGCGAGATCATCAGCCGTATCGAGCGCAAGGCGAACTGGCGGCTCGTCGCCCTGGAGCTGCGCACCTTCGACCGGGCGACGCTGGAGCAGCACTACGCCGAGCACGTCGGCCGCCCGTTCTACGAGCCGCTGCTGGAGTTCATGACCTCCGGCCCGTCGATCGCGCTGATCGTCGAGGGCGAGAACGTCATCCCCGGCATCCGCGCGCTGGCCGGCGCCACCGACCCGCTGCAGGCCGGCCCCGGCACCATCCGCGGCGACTACGCCACCATCACCCGTGAGAACCTGATCCACGCCTCCGACTCGGAGGCCTCCTCCGAGCGCGAGATCAAGATCTTCTTCCCCGCTCACGCCTGATCCCGTCTGACGTACGCCCAGGTCGGGCCGGGTGCAACCGCCCTGGCCCGACCAGGTGGAATCGGGCGGACCGGCCCCGAAAACGCGGAACCCGGAGCGCCGACACGGCGTCCCAATCCCGGGAAGAGCAGATCGGTCGCCGGAGAATGGCCAGCATGCCGTACCTCGCCGTCCGCGGTGAGCGGGCCTGGCTACGATGGACGCAACTCATGGGCCCGGTACGGCTGCTCAGCTGATGTCAGCCCTGTCGTGGGCGCGCGCGATCGGCCCACTCCCCGCACATGCACACCGAGCTCGGGAAGGCACTGCACACCCCATGGCCAACAATCTGTCGTTCATCGGCCGTGACATGGCGATCGACCTCGGCACTGCCAACACGCTGGTGTACGTCAGGGGCAAGGGGATCGTCCTCAACGAGCCGTCGGTCGTCGCGGTGAACACCAACACCGGCGGCATCCTGGCGGTCGGCGCCGAGGCGAAGAAGATGATCGGGCGCACGCCCGGCAACATCGTCGCCATCCGCCCGCTCAAGGACGGCGTCATCGCCGACTTCGAGATCACCGAGCGGATGCTCCGCTACTTCATCCTCAAGATCCACCGGCGCCGCTACCTGGCCCGCCCGCGCGTCGTCGTCTGCGTGCCCTCCGGCATCACCGGCGTCGAGCGCCGCGCCGTCATCGAGGCCAGCGCCCAGGCCGGCGCCCGCCAGGTGCACATCATCGAGGAGCCGATGGCCGCCGCGATCGGCGCCGGCCTGCCGGTGCACGAGCCCACCGGCAACATGGTCGTCGACGTCGGCGGCGGCACCACCGAGGTCGCCGTGATCTCCCTCGGAGGGATCGTCACCGCGCAGTCCCTGCGGGTCGCCGGCGACGAGCTGGACAACGCCATCGTCCAGCACATCAAGAAGGAGTACAGCCTCCTCCTCGGCGAGCGCAGCGCCGAGCAGATCAAGATGTCGATCGGCTCCGCCTTCGCACTGGAGGGCGAGAAGGACGAGCACGCCGAGATCCGCGGCCGCGACCTCGTCAGCGGTCTGCCCAAGACCGTCGTCATCTCCGCCGCCGAGATCCGCGAGGCCATCGACGAGCCGGTGGACTCCATCATCGACGCGGTGAAGACCACCCTCGACCAGTGCCCGCCCGAGCTCGCCGGCGACGTCATGGACCGCGGCATCGTGCTCACCGGCGGCGGCGCACTGCTGCGCGGCCTCGACGAGCGGCTGCGCCGCGAGACCGGCATGCCCATCCACATCGCGGAGAACCCGCTGGACTCGGTCGCCCTCGGCGCCGGCAAGTGCGTCGAGGAGTTCGAGGCACTCCAGCAGGTCCTGGACGCCCAGCCGCGCCGCTAGCCCCTCCCGAGGGGGGCGACCGGCGCACACGGCGTCACATCTCCAACTGAACAACCGGTACCAGGGAACGAAGGGGCGCTCCAGCACCGTGAGGGACACACGAGAGAGCCGACTACTGCTCATCCTGCTGGTCGCGGTCGCCTTCGCCCTGATCACCGTCGACATCAAGGGGGGCGAGGACTCGCCGCTCAGCGGGGCCCGCCGGGCGGCCGCCGGCCTGCTCGGCCCGGTCGAGCGCGGCGCGTCCGGCCTGGTCGACCCGGTGGCCGGCACCGTCCGCGCCGTCCGGGACGCCTCCACCCACCAGCAGCGCCTCGACCAGATCACCCGGGAGAACACCGAGCTGCGCCAGCGGCTCGCCTCCTCCGACACCGCGTCCGGCCGCACCAAGCAGCTCGACGACCTGCTGCGCACCGCCGGCAACGGCGGATACACCATCAAGGCCGCCCAGGTCATCGCGATCGGCGCGGCCCAGGGCTTCTCCTGGACGATCACCATCGACGCCGGCAGCGACGACGGCCTCACCCGCGACATGACCGTCATCAACGGCCAGGGCCTGGTCGGCCGGGTCACCACCGTCGCCCCGACCACCGCCACCGTGCTGCTCGCCTCCGACCCCGGCTTCACCGTCGGCACCCGGCTGGAGGGCAGCGACGAGATCGGCTTCGCGGCCGGCCAGGGCACCAGCCCGATGAAGGTCCAGCTGCTCAACGGCCGGGCCAAGGTCCAGGCCGGCGACCGGGTCGTCACCTTCGGCTCGCAGAGCGGCCGCCCGTTCGTCCCCGGCACGCCGGTGGGCCGGGTCGTCGAGGTCCAGGCCACGCCCGGCGAGCTCACCAAGACGATCCTGGTCGAACCGTACGTGCAGTTCACCCGGCTCGACCTGGTCGGCGTCGTGGTGGTTCCGCCGCGCAGCGACCCGCGTGACGGGGTGCTGCCGCCCAAGCCGACCGCTGCCGCGGCGAACCCGCCGGCCACCGCCCCGGCGCAGCCCACCGCCTCCACACCCGCAGGGGGGAACTGACCGTGCGTCCGAACCGCATCCTGCTCTCCGCCGTCCTGCTGCTGCTCGGCCTGGTCGTCCAGGTCAGCGTGCTCGGCCGGCTCCAGCTGCCCGGGGCCACCCCGGACCTCCTGATGCTCGTCGTGGTCGGCCTCGCCCTGGTGTACGGCCCGACCGGCGGCTGCCTGGCCGGCTTCACCGCCGGCCTGCTCGCCGACCTCGCCCCGCCCTCCGACCACGCCATCGGCCGGTACGCCCTGGTGCTCTGCCTGGTCGGCTACGCCGCCGGCCTGCTCCGCCCCGAGGGCGGCCGGCAGCGCTCCGCGGTGAGCGCCCTGATGGTCGTCGCCGTCGCGGCCGTGGTCTCCACCGGCCTGTACGCCTCGGTCGGCGCGCTGGTCGGCGACACCGCGGCCCGTCACGTCGGCCTCGCCGGGCTGGTGTTCAGCGCCCTGCTGTACGACGTGCTGCTCGCGCCGTTCGTGGTCCCGGCCGTGATGATGCTCGCCCGCCGCTTCGACGGCGGCGGCAGCAGCACGGAGACCGAGGACCCGGGGGGCTCCGGCCTCGGCAGCCTCGCCCGGTACAAGACCACCCGGGAGTCCTCGCCGATGCCGACCGGCCGCAAGAAGCGCGTCCTCGGCCTCGCCCGCCGCCCCTGACGCACCCGCCGACCTCCGAGGAGGATTCCCCCCAGTGAGCAACATCCCGGAGACCGGGCGCACCCAGCGGGTGACGATCCGGCTGGTGGTGCTGCAGATCCTGGTGCTGTCGCTGCTCGCCACCCTCGGCGGGCGGCTGTGGTACCTGCAGATCCGGACGGGCAGCCAGTACGCCGCGCAGGCGCAAGGGAACCACATCCGGGAGGTCGTGGAGCCCGCCGTCCGCGGCGAGATCCTGGACGCCTCCGGCCGGGTGCTGGTCGGCAACCAGACCAAGCTGGTCGTCTCCGTCAGCCGTACCTCCCTGCTGCAGCAGAAGGACCGCGGCAAGGCCGTGCTGAGCCGGCTCGCCGAGGTCCTCGGACTGCCCGCCAAGGAGGTCCAGGACAAGGTCCGGCTGTGCGACGCCAAGACGCCCAAGCCGTGCTGGAACGGCTCGCCCTACCAGCCGATCCCGGTCACCCAGCAGGCCACCACCCAGCAGGCGCTGCAGATCATGGAGCGCCGCGAGGACTTCCCCGGCGTCACCGCGCAGTCGACCGCCCTCCGCCGCTACACCGGCGTGGAGGGCGCCAACGCCTCCCAGGTGCTCGGCTACCTCTCGCCGGTCACCGACGAGGAGGTCACCAAGAGCGCCGACAAGACCGGCCGGGAGCGCCGGCTGCCCAGCGACCAGATCGGCCGGGCCGGCCTGGAGGCCGTCTACGACGACGACCTGCGCGGCACCACCGGCATCGACAAGCTGGAGGTCGACAACCTCGGCAAGGTCATCGGCAGCGCCGGCACCGTCCCCGCGCAGTCCGGCAACAACCTGGTGACCAGCATCGACGCCCGGGTGCAGAAGGCCGTCGAGGACAACCTCGCCCAGGCCATGGCGGACGCCCGCAAGGTCTACGACGACGAGACCCACAAGAACTTCGAGGCCGACTCCGGCGCCGTCGTGGTGATGGACGTCAAGACCGGCCGGATCATCGCCATGGCCAGCGCCCCGACCTTCGACCCCAACATCTGGGTCGGCGGCATCTCGGCCAAGGACTACCAGGCGCTGACCAGCAAGGAGTCCAACTACCCGCTGATCAACCGGGCCATACAGGGCCAGTCCGCCCCCGGCTCCACCTTCAAGGTGGTCTCCGCCGCCGCGGCCGCCCAGGCCGGCTACCCGCTCAGCAGCAACTACCCCTGCCCGAGCAGCCTGACCATCGGCGGCCGCGAGTTCAAGAACTTCGAGAGCCAGGGCCACGGCTCCATCACCCTGGCCCGTGCCCTGGAGGTCTCCTGCGACACCGTCTTCTACGGACTGGCCTACGACCAGTGGATGAAGGACGGCGGCATCAAGCCCAAGAAGGACGCCAAGGACTGGTTCTTCGTCACCGCCAAGCAGTTCGGCCTCGGCGCCAAGACCGGCATCGACCTCCCCAGCGAGGTCACCGGGCGCATCCCGGACCGCCAGTGGAAGCAGTCCTACTACGACGCCAACAAGGACGCCTGGTGCGAGCAGGCCAAGACCGCCAAGCCGGACGACTACGCGGCGCAGATCGCCAAGGAGAACTGCGTCGACGGCTACATCATGCGCGCCGGTGACCTGGTCAACTACTCCATCGGCCAGGGCGACACCCTCGTCACCCCGCTCCAGATGGCCCGCATCTACGCGGCCCTCGCCAACGGCGGCACGCTCTACCGGCCGACCATCGGCAAGGCGATCATGAGCCCGGACGGCAAGCTGGTCCGCGAGATCGCCCCGCACGTCGACGGGAAGATCCCCACCGACGAGAAGACCCTGGAGTACATCGACGACGCCACCAAGGGCGTCATCGAGCGGGGCACCGCCGCCTGGAAGTTCACCGGCGTCGGCTGGCCGCAGAAGCAGATCGAGCTGCACGCCAAGACCGGTACCGCCGAGGTCGCCGGCAAGCAGACCACCTCGTACCTGACCACCTACAGCCGCGACTACGCCGTCGTCATGACGATGAGCCAGGCCGGTACCGGCTCGGGCGCCTCGGGCGACGCCGTCCGCCGCATCTACCAGGCGCTGTACGGCGTCGACGACAAGGGCACCATCGACAACGGCAAGGCCCTGCTGCCCAAGCCGCAGGCCGAGCTGCCGAAGTTCAACCCGGACGGCACCGCCATCATCAAGCAGGCGTCCTTCACCGACGGCCTCACCGGCAGCCGCACCTTCCTCGACCCGGTCCCGGGCCCGGCCACCGGCACCGGCCCCGCCGTCCTCTCGCTGGCCGCCCTGGAGCCCGCCCGCGCCACCGGAAGGAGCCGGGGATGACCTCGTACGGCTCGTACCGCACCGTCCGGCTCGCGCCGCAGCGCGGCTCGATCTCCAAGGCACTCGCCAAGGACTCGCCGCTGCGCCGGATGGACTGGATCATGATCCTGGCCGCCCTGGCACTGTCCTTCGGCAGCTCGCTGCTGGTCTGGTCCGCCACCCGCGGCCGGGACGCCCTCACCCACGGCGACCCGCAGTACTTCCTCTACCGGCACCTCACCAACGCCCTGGTCGGCGTGGTCCTGTGCGCCGTGACCGTCGGGATAGGGACACGGCGGCTGCGCACCGCGGTGCCGTTCGTCTACCTCGGCGTCCTGCTCATGCTGGTCGTCACCCTCACCCCGCTCGGCTCCACCATCAACGGCCAGCACTCCTGGATCCAGTTCGGCGGCGGCTTTTCGCTGCAGCCGGCCGAGTTCGCCAAGCTGTCCATCGTGATGGGCATGGCCGTGGTGCTCTCCGCCCGGGTCGACGCGGGCGAACGGGAGTTCCCGTCCTCGCGCAGCGTCGTCCAGGCGCTGGTGCTCTCCGCCGTACCGATGGGCGTCATCATGCTGATGCCCGACCTCGGCTCGGTCATGGTCATGGGCGTCGTCATCATGGGCGTCCTGCTCGCCTCCGGCGCCGCCCGGCGCTGGGTGTTCGGCCTGATCGCCGCCGGCGCCGGCGGGGCGGTGCTGATCTGGAAGCTCGGCGTGCTGAGCAAGTACCAGATCGACCGCTTCGCCGCCTTCGCCAACCCCTCGCTCGACCCGGCCGGCGTCGGCTACAACACCGCCCAGGCCCGCATCGCCATCGGCTCCGGCGGACTCACCGGCATGGGCCTCTTCCACGGCTTCCAGACCACCGGCCAGTTCGTCCCCGAGCAGCAGACCGACTTCGTGTTCAGTGTCGCCGGCGAGGAACTCGGCTTCGTCGGCGGCATCGCCCTGATCGGCCTGCTCGGCGTCATCCTCTGGCGCGCCTGCAAGATCGCCCGCCAGGCCACCGACCTGTACGGCACCGTGCTGGCGGCCGGCATCATCACCTGGTTCGCCTTCCAGGCCTTCGAGAACATCGGGATGAACCTCGGCATCATGCCGGTGGCCGGCATCCCGCTGCCGTTCGTCTCCTACGGCGGCTCCTCGATGTTCGCCGTCTGGATCGGCATAGGGCTGCTCCAGTCGGTCCGCTCCCAGCGGCCGATAGGGGTCTGACCCGGCGGCTCACAGCAGCGCCCCGGCGGCGGCCACCACCGCCCGGGCCTGGTGCGCCACCTGCTCGCCGACCGGCACCGGGCGCACCCCGAAACCCGTCCGGAAACGCTCCACGTGCGCGGCCAGCAGCCGCCCGGCCCGGCGCCGCAACTCCGCGGCGGCCGGGCCCTCGGCGCCTTGGAGCAGCCGCACCAGCAGCGCCGCGATCCGCACCGGCATCCGCGCCGTCTGGATCGCCACCCCCGCCAGGTGCGCCCCGCTCAGCACCGACAGCGAACCCACGTCGGCCGCCACCGCCTCCGGTGACCAGTCCAGCGCGAGCTGCGGCACGATCGACAGGTGCCACAGTGCGGACCGCAGCAGCGGCCCCTCCGGCGCCGGCAGCAGCGGCCGGGCCAGCGCCAGCAGCTCCGCCAGCGGCTCGGTCTCCCGCAGCAGCACACCCGCCGCCTCGCCCAGCGCCCCGGCCGGATCGGGATGCGGGGCCGCATCCGCCACCCCCGGCGCTGCCCACATCGGCACCTCCACCACCGCCGTCACCCCGCCGTGCCGCTGCACGTACGACCACGTCGAGTGCGCCGAATTCTCCGCCAGCGCCGCGAACCGGTCCTTCGCCCCCGCCGCCGGCATCACGTACAGCCCCGGCCCCGGGCTCGGCCAGAAGAACGCGTCGTACGGGCCGCGCTCCAACGGCAGCCCCGCCGCCGCCGCGGACCGGGCGAACGGCTCCGCCAGCCCCGGCACCGGACCGGTCAGCTGCACGAACGTGCCGCCGACGTCCACCCCGTGCAGCGAGCACTGCAGGAACGGCCGCAGCTCGTCGATCACCGTCGTCAGCGCGGCCGTCTCCGGCAGCGCCGCCCGCCCCGAACCCGCCGCCGGCAGCCACTCCGGCTGGTCCTCCAGCGCCGGCCGGTAGAACGAGCGGTAGTGCCGCTCCATGGTGAGCGGCCCGCCCAGCCAGCCCTCGTTCAGCGCCGCACCGTCCGGATCGAGGCACAGCAGCACGTTCCAGGTCACCTCGCCACCGCGGCGCAGCTCCGGCTCCTGCACCGCCCGCTCGGCCAGGTGCAGCGCCGTCGCGGTGCCGACCGGCTCGTTGGGGTGCGGCCCGCCGACCGCCAGCACGTGCCGCGGCCCGCGGCCCACCGACACCAGCACCAGCGGCCGCCCGCCCCGCGAGCGGCCGACCTGCCGCACCGCGACCAGACCGGGATGCAGCTCCGCCAGCCGGGCCGCCCGGACGGCGGCCTGCCCCGCGGACAGGTACCGGCCCGACCCGCTCGGCCGCGCGGCGACCGCGCGCACCCCCGCCCTGCTCACGCCGCCGCTGCCCGTCCAGCGCAGACCCGACTCCCGTGTGACCCAGGCCCGTTGGACACAGCAGCTCCCGTGGAATCGTCGGTGCGCCGGCATGTGGGATGTGCCCCGTCAGTAGTCCACGAGTGCACGGAGGGTGTCAACACCGTTGCAGCGCGCGGAACACCGGGCGGCACCCGCACCGGCCCGGCCGCCCGTGCGCACCGGCCCGCCGTCCGGGCGGACAGGAGGAGCGGCCGGTTCGGCTACCCTTGAGGATCACCCCGTCCACGTCTCAAAGGGCTCACCGCATGTCAGTCGAATCGGTCTTCCCACGCCTGGAGGCCCTCCTCCCGCACGTCCAGAAGCCGATCCAGTACGTCGGCGGCGAGCTCAACTCGACCGTGAAGGACTGGGACAGCTGCGACGTGCGCTGGGCCCTCATGTACCCCGACGCCTACGAGGTCGGCCTCCCCAACCAGGGCGTCATGATCCTCTACGAGGTGCTCAACGAGCGCGAGGGCGTCCTCGCCGAGCGCACCTACAGCGTCTGGCCCGACCTCGAGGCCCTGATGCGCGAGCACGGCGTCCCGCAGTTCACCGTCGACGCCCACCGCCCGGTGAAGGCCTTCGACGTGTTCGGCCTGTCCTTCTCCACCGAGCTCGGCTACACCAACATGCTGACCGCGCTCGACCTCGCGGGCATCCCGCTGGAGTCCAAGGACCGCGGCGTCGACGACCCGATCGTCCTCGCCGGCGGCCACGCCGCCTTCAACCC
This sequence comes from Kitasatospora sp. NPDC051914, assembly GCF_040680995.1. Lineage (NCBI taxonomy): Bacteria > Bacillati > Actinomycetota > Actinomycetes > Kitasatosporales > Streptomycetaceae > Kitasatospora > Kitasatospora sp. NPDC051914. Next base: position 28,540 of record NZ_JBFAXX010000056.1, on the reverse strand, counting down.
CGAGCCGATCGCCGACTTCCTCGACTGCGCCGTCGTCGGCGACGGCGAGCAGGCCGTCCTCGACGTCTCCGAGATCGTCCGGGCCTGGAAGGCCGAGGGCCGCCCCGGCGGCCGCGACGAGGTGCTGCTGCGCCTCGCGAAGACCGGCGGCGTGTACGTGCCGCGCTTCTACGACGTCGAGTACCTGCCGGACGGCCGGATCGGCCGCGTCGTGCCCAACCGTCCCGGCGTCCCGTGGCGGGTCTCCAAGCACACCGTCATGGACCTCGACGAGTGGCCCTACCCCAAGCAGCCGCTCGTTCCGCTCGCCGAGACCGTCCACGAGCGGATGTCGGTGGAGATCTTCCGCGGCTGCACCCGCGGCTGCCGCTTCTGCCAGGCCGGCATGATCACGCGCCCCGTGCGGGAGCGAAGCATCACCGGCATCGGCGAGATGGTCGACCGCGGCCTCAAGGCCACCGGCTTCGAGGAGGTCGGCCTGCTCTCGCTGTCCAGTGCCGACCACTCCGAGATCGCCGACGTCACCAAGGGCCTCGCCGACCGCTACGCCGAGGACAAGATCGGCCTGTCGCTGCCGTCCACCCGCGTCGACGCCTTCAACATCGACCTGGCGAACGAGCTCTCCCGCAACGGCCGCCGCTCCGGTCTGACCTTCGCCCCCGAGGGCGGCAGCGAGCGCATCCGCAAGGTGATCAACAAGATGGTGTCCGAGGAGGACCTCATCAACACGGTCGCCACCGCCTACGGCAACGGCTGGCGCCAGGTGAAGCTGTACTTCATGTGCGGCCTGCCCACCGAGACCGACGAGGACGTCCTCCAGATCGGCGAGATGGCGAAGAACGTCATCGCCAAGGGCCGCGAGGTCACCGGCGGCAACGACATCCGCTGCACCGTCTCCATCGGCGGCTTCGTGCCCAAGCCGCACACCCCCTTCCAGTGGGCGCCGCAGCTCTCCGCCGAGGACACCGACGCCCGCCTCGCCAAGCTGCGCGACTCCATCCGGCACGACCGCAAGTTCGGCAAGAACATCGGCTTCCGCTACCACGACGGCAAGCCCGGCATCGTCGAGGGCCTGCTCTCCCGCGGCGACCGCCGGATCGGCGCCGTCATCCGCGCCGTCTACGACGACGGCGGCCGCTTCGACGGCTGGCGCGAGCACTTCTCCTACGACCGCTGGATGGCCTGCGCCGAGAAGGGTCTCGCCGGCACCGGCGTCGACGTCGACTGGTACACCACCCGCGAGCGCACCTACGAGGAGGTGCTGCCCTGGGACCACCTGGACAGCGGCCTCGACAAGGACTGGCTCTGGGAGGACTGGCAGGACGCCCTCGAAGAGGTCGAGGTCGAGGACTGCCGCTGGACCCCGTGCTTCGACTGCGGCGTGTGTCCTCAGATGGACACCCACATCCAGGTCGGCCCGACCGGCAAGAAGCTGCTGCCGCTGACCGTGGTCAACGCCCCGGGCGGTGCGAAGGCCGAGCACTCGCACGCGTGACACCACGCGCGAGGCGGCCCGGCGGCCGGTACGGAGGTTTCCTCCGTGCCGGCCGCCGGCCGTTGGCTCCGGTGGCCGGGATCTCCGGTGTCAGCTGGTGGCGCCGTTGATCTGCGACTTGCTGATGGCACCGGCCTCGACGCCCCATTTGGTGAGGATCTGCTGGTAGGTGCCGTCGTCGATCAGGGACTGAACGGCGCCCTGAACGGCCTGACCGAGCGGGGAGCCCTTGGCGACGGCGATGCCGTAAGGGGCGGTGTCGTACGTCGAGCCGACCTGCGCCACCTGCCCGTTGGTCTGCTTGGCTGCGTAGCCGACGGCCGGGGAGTCGGCCAGCATCGCCTGGTCGTGGCCGGAGACCACGGCCTGGGTGACGTCCGTCTGCAGTGAGAACTTGTCGCCGTCGTTCGGGATCTGGGGTTTTCCGGCCTTGACGCACTCGGGGTTGCGGACGTCTGTGATTTCGTCGGCCTGGGTGGTGCCGGTCTGGACGGCGACCTTCTTGCCGCAGAGATCGCTCGGGTCGATCCCGTCGGGGTTGCCGCTCTTCACTCCGACGGCCGTGCCGGCGGTGAAGTAGGTGACCATGTCGACGGTCTGCTCGCGTTCCTTGGTGTCGGTGAAGGAGCTGATGCCGAGCTGGTACGTGCCTGAGGCGATGCCGGGGATGATCGACGCGAAGTCGACGTTATGGACGTCCGCCGTCAGACCCAGCCGCTGCGCGACGGCGTTGGCCAGGTCGACGTCCATGCCGACGACTTTGCCCTGGTCGTCCATGAACTCACCGGGTGCGTAGGAGGCGTCCGAGGCGACCGTGAGCTTGCCCGCCGACTTCACGTCCGCCGGAACCCGCGCGGCCAACGCGGGGTCGGTGGTGACGGTGCCGAGGGCCGAGGGTTGTGAGGAAGCCTGAACGGGCTCCAGCACGATGTCCGGCGTGGGCTTGTCCCCGGACCCGCCGGTGACCACCACGAGGACCGCCGCGGCCACGACCAGCGCGAGGACGGCTGCCAGGAGGGCACGGGTGCGGCGTCTGCGGGGGAGCCACCGGGTCCACCGACGGGTGCCGTCCGGTGGTGGTGATGGTGGTGGTGGTGCGCCTTCGCCGCGGGGGGTGGTGGGCGGGGCGTCGGAGGGAGACGGTGGTTCGGGCGGTCCGGCCGGGGTCGCGGACAGGGCGGTGGCCGGAGGGGTGGCGTCGGCTTCGGGCTCCTCCACCAGGGGTGCGTCGCCCTTCACGGCTCCGGCGGGAAGGCGGCGGGTACGGCGGCCGCGGGGCAGCAACCGGTGGGACCGGGTGCGGTCGGACGGGCCCGCTTCGGCGGAGGCGGGTGGTTCGGGTCGCAGGGGTGCCGCGTGGGCCGTGACCGGGGACGGGGTCGGCGCTGTCGGCTCGGGCTCCTCGGGCCGCGCGGACGGTGCCGTCTCCTGCAGTGGCGCGGCCTCGGCGGGCGTGGGGCGGGGTTCCTCGGGTGCGACTTCGGCCGACGGTTCCGGTGTGGTTCCGGGCGGCTCGGGCGGGGGCTCAGGTGGCTCGTCGGGCCCGGGCCCGGATTCGGCCAGCAGGGCGCGGGCCGCCGAGGCCACCTGGGGGATGTCGGTGCCGCCGATGTCGCTCAGGGTGTGGCGGGCGGTCAGGGCGCGGGCGGGGTCGTCTCCGGTGAGCCATTCGCCGAGAGCGGCGACCGCGCCGAGGCGGATGGCCGGGTGGGGGCTGTCGAGGCCGCTGCGCAGGGCCTCGGGCAGGGGCGCGGGGGTGACGGCGACGCCGGCAGGGCTGCGGGCGAGCAGGATCTTGCCCTCGGCGCCGTAGAGCCAGCGCTGCGGGGTCTGTCGGCCGCCCCGGGCCCGTACCTGGTCGAAGGCGTAGGTGTAGGCGTCGTCGACGGAGATGTAGCCGTCGTTGTCGTCGTCGGCGGCGCCGCTGCGGATGCCGTCGACGAGCGCGCTGGTGAACACCGACCCGGACAGGGCGGTTCCGGCGAGCGGCTCGCCCTCGAAGGAGTACTCGCTGCCGCGCGAAGCCGTCAGCACGACGCGCCCGCGTCCCTGTCCGTGGAAACGTTCGCCGAGGTCCAGGTCGGCCTCGCCCTTGATGCCCTGGGCGAAGGCGCCGCTGAAGCAGCAGTCGAGGATGACGACGAGGCGTTTGGCCCGGCAGTCCTCGAGGAGGTCGAGCAGCCACTGCGACTCCACGCCGGTGGCGGCGAGCCGGGACTTGAGGGTGTCGGTGCCGGCGAAGTACAGCCGACGGCGGACGTCGACCAGCCCGTGACAGGAGAGGTATACGACCAGCAGGTCCTCCGGGTCCCGGCCGGTGAGGAACTCCTCGGCGGCCAGCCGGATCTCTTGCGCGGACCGGTCGATCACCCGTGTCACCGCGAAGCCGCCGATCGCCGGGTCGGCGAGGACGGCACTCAGCTCGTCGGCGTCGTGGGCGGGTGCGCGTAACTGGCGCAGCGAGACGTCGGAGTACCGGGTGGTGGCCACCACCAGGGCGTACCGGCGTTCGTCGGGCAGGTCAGGCGCCGGTCGCGTGACGGGCGAGCCAGTCATCGATGATCTTTTCCTGCTGCTCGGAGGTGACCCCGGTGACCTTCAACACGTCGCCGGCGTAGGCCAGCTCGACGACGTGGTTGGTCCGTCCGACCCAGCTCCGGACGGCGTTCACCACCGCGCGCAGGGTTTCGACGGTGCCGAACTGGACGACCAGCCATCCGACGAGGGTGCCGAGGCCCTTCGCGCCGGCGGGCGCTGACGGGGCGTCGACCGGATCGGCCGAGGTCAGGTCGAGATTGTCGAGTAACTCGGTGCGAAGCCGGTCCGTGAGCTCCGCGTGCTCCTCCGGGTCGAGGTCGGAGCCCGGTTGTACCTGCACCATCAGGCCGGTGGGTCCGGCGAGGTCCGCCATGACGTGTGCCCCCTTCCCGGGGTGCCCGTGGCACGCATCCCTACTGCCATCATCGTCCGGAACGGGCTGCTCGGCACGGTTGCGGTACGACCGGTGACGCGGCGGCCGCAACCGGGGCGGCAGGGCCCGGGGGAGCACCCCCGGGGAGGGCAGGGTCTCCGCCCTCCTAAGATCCTCCGGAGAACCGGGCCGGCGGCGGTCCGCTCGACCTCCGGCAAGAAGCTGCTGCCGCTGACCGTGGTCGAGTCGTAACACCGCAGCGCAACCCGACGGCCCTCTCCGGCGTACCTGCCGGGGAGGGCCGTCGCACGACGAGGGGGGACAGATGACCGAGGACCGGCCGGGCGAGGGGTGCCTGGTGGCGTTCGTCCGGGTGCCCGCGCGGATCTTCGCGCTGTTGGTCGTGGTGCCGTTGCGCTTCGTGTGGGAGCTGCTGCTCGCCGTCGTGCTGCGCCCGCTCGGCCGGGTGCTGGAGTGGCTCGTGGTGCAGGTCGGCCGGGTCCTGTACTGGACGGTGGTGTGGCCGCTCGTCCAGCTGTACCGGTACGTGCTCACGCCCTGCGGACACGCGCTGGCCTGGCTCGGCCGGTACCTGGTGGTCGTCCCGCTGGCCTGGCTGGGCCGGGAGGTGCTGGCGCCGGCCGGGCGGGCCGTGTGGACGGCGCTCTGCTGGTGCGGCCGTGTGCTGTTCGCGCTGCCGCTGCGCTGGCTGGGCCGCAACGCCCTGATGCCGCTGGGCCGCGGGCTGCTGGTGCTGCTCGAGGCGGTCGGCACCGGCTTGGCCTGGCTGGGCCGGTACCTGGTGGTCGTGCCGCTCGCGGCGCTGTGGCGGTACGTGCTGGCGCCGTGCGGCCGCGGGGTGCTGTGGCTGCTGTCCGCCCTCGCCCGCGGGTTCGCCCGGGCGGCCCGCGTCCTGGTGGCGGTGCCGCTGGTGTGGCTGTGGCGGGTGCTGCTGTACCCGGTGCTCCGCGAGGTGGGGAGGGCGATCGCCTGGGCCTGGCGGATCGGCGGGCGGATCTGGCGCTTCCTGGTGGTGCGGCCGTGCCGCTGGGTGCGGCGCGAGGTGTGGTGGCCGGCCAAGGCGGAGATCGCGCGGGTGCTCCGGGAGGTCCGGCGGGCCCTCGTGGGGTGACCCGGTCCGGGCGGCGGGCCCGGGCGCGTACCCTTGTCCTGACAAGCAACCGGCCGCGACGGCCGGTCGGGACACCGATCTAAGGACTGAGCAGCCCTGGCACGCCGCACGCCCGACGGTCCGCCGCCCGCGCCGACGGTGCAGCGCATCCGTCTCCGCTACACCAAGCGCGGCCGTCTGCGCTTCACCAGCCACCGGGACTTCCAGCGGGCGTTCGAGCGCGCGCTCCGCCGCTCGGCCGTTCCGATGGCGTACTCCGCCGGCTTCACCCCGCACCCGAAGGTCTCCTACGCCAACGCCGCCCCGACGGGTGTCGCCAGCGAGGCGGAGTACCTGGAGATCGGTCTCGCGGAGGCCCGCGACCCCGAGGCGCTCCGCGCGCAGCTGGACGAGTCGCTGCCGCCCGGCCTGGACATCGTCGACGCCGTCGAGGTCCGCACGCCCAACTTCGTCGAGCGCCTGGAGGCCTCCGAGTGGCGGGTGCGGCTGGCCGGCGTGGAGGGCGAGGAGGCGGCCCGCGCGGTGGCCGCGTTCCTGGCCGAGGAGGCCGTCGAGGTGCAGCGGCTGACCAAGAACGGCATGCGGGTGTTCGACACCCGTGCGGCCGTCGCCGCCCTCGAACTGCTCCCGCCGCAGGTCGGCGATGGTAACGACACTGGCACAGACCGTGCCGACGATGTTCGTCCGGGCGCTCCCTGTGCGATACTGCGGCTGGTAGTACGACACGCCACACCCGCCGTACGACCCGACGACGTTTTGTCCGGTCTCCGTGCGACGGCCGACCTGGCGCCGCCGGTCCCCGCTGAGGTGACCAGGCTGGCGCAGGGGCCGCTCGACGAGGGGACCGGCACGGTGACCGACCCGCTGGCGCTCGATCGCGCCGCGGCCCCGGCAGGCCGATAGCGGCCGCAGGGCTGCGCGCCTCGTGCCGACCGCCGAGCGGGCAGGGAGCCAGGGCCCGCCACCGGGCCGTGGCTCCCCGGTTCCCGCGGCTTCCCAGGGGAGCGAGCGCCGTCGCACGCAGCCGGGCCCCGCGGCCCGACCTGGATAACCGAGAAGACTGGTCAGACCAGAAGACTTTCGGCACCCCGCGCCGTGCGGGGCGCCGAGCGAGACTACGAGCTCCTGTGCGGCCTCGCGTCCGCACGGCGGCACCGTGGGAGTCGCCACGCAATCACCGTGGCCGACCGTGACCCAGGTGCCGAGCCGTGCCCGGATGCGGAGCCCGGGGGCCTGACGGGAGATCCACCCGCATGCTCGAGAACACCGAACCGCAGTCCGCTGCGGAACCGGCCGACACCCCTGTCGACGGCGCGTCCGCCGCGCCGCCGCGCCGCCGGCGCCGGGCGGTGTCCCGCCCGGCCGGTGCGCCGCAGGGCGCTGCCGCGGAGACGGCCGAGACCGTCCTGCCCGTGGAGCCGGAGCCGGCCGAGGCGCCCGCCGCCGAGGCTCCGGCCGTCGAGGCCGAGGCGCCCGCCGAGAAGCCGGCGCGCCCGCGCCGCACCCGCAAGCGCGTCGAGGCCCCGGCCGGCGCGCCCGAGAAGACCCCGATCGTGGTGACGGAGCCCGTGGAGGCCCCGGTCGCCGAGATTCCCGCCGCGGAGGCGCCCGCCGCCGAGGCTCCGGCCGTCGAGGCCGAGGCGCCCGCCGAGAAGCCCGCCCGCGCCCGCCGCACCCGCAAGCGCGCCGAGGCCCCGGCCGGTGCGCCGGCCGCCGAGGAGGCCCCGGCCGCGCCCGCCGCCACGGAGCCGGCTGTTGCCGAGCCCGCTGTCGCCGAGACCGCCGAGCCGGCCGCCGCGGAGGCCGCGGAGGCCGTCGAGCAGCCGGCCTCCCCGGCCCGCCGCACCCGCCGTCGCCGCGTGGTCGAGCAGGCCGCCCCGGCCGTCGAGGAGGCGCCCGCCGAGCCGGTCGCCGAGGAGCCGGTCGCCGAGGCCGAGGCCGAGCCCGAGGCCGTCGAGGAGGAGCCGGAGGCCGCCGAGGCGCCCGCGCCGGCCGCCGAGCCGGAGCCGTCGCACCGGGTGCGCCGCCGCGCCGTCCGCCCGTCCACCGCGCTCTTCCAGGCCCCGGTCTTCCAGGAGCCCGCCCCCTACGTCGCCCCGGCCCCCGCGGAGAAGCCCGTGCGCGCCGAGAAGCCCGTGCGCGCCGAGGCCGCCCCGGCCGCCGAGGGCACGGAGGAGGAGTACGAGTACAGCGGCGTCGGCCGCCGCCGCCGGGTCCGCACCCCCGTCCGGGTGCAGCCGCCCGCGCGGGTCGAGGTCGCGCCCGCGCCGCAGGAGCCCGCCGAGGAGCCCGAGGCCCCCGAGGCCGGCCCCGAGCAGGAGGGCGAGTGGGAGGAGGACGGCCGTCCGTCCCGCCGCCGCCGTCGGGGCGGCCGTCGCCGCCGTCGCGGTGAGGCCGAGGAGCCGGAGGCCGTCGAGGCCGCTGCCGAGCCGCAGGCCGAGGACGAGGACGCCGAGGAAGGCGCCGAGGAGGAGCCGGAGGAGGACGAGGACGAGCTTGCCGCCGGGCTGTCCTCCTCGCGTCGCCGTCGCCGCCGCCGTCGCCGCGGCGGTGAGGGTGCCGCCGAGCAGGGCGAGACCACCGAGGACGGCGTCCGCACGGTGGTGAAGGTGCGCGAGCCGCGCCGCCGCTCCACCGAGCCGTCGTTCGACCCGGACGAGGTGCAGTCCATCAAGGGCTCCACCCGCCTGGAGGCCAAGAAGCAGCGTCGCCGCGAGGGCCGCGAGCTGGGCCGCCGCCGGGTGCCGATCATCACCGAGGCCGAGTTCCTGGCCCGCCGCGAGTCGGTCGAGCGCGTCATGGTGGTGCGCCAGAACGGCGAGCGCACCCAGATCGGCGTGCTCGAGGACGGCGTGCTGGTCGAGCACTACGTCAACAAGGAGCAGGCCACCAGCTACGTCGGCAACGTCTACCTGGGCAAGGTGCAGAACGTGCTGCCGTCCATGGAGGCCGCCTTCGTCGACATCGGCAAGGGCCGCAACGCGGTGCTCTACGCCGGTGAGGTCAACTTCGGCGCGCTGGGCGGCCACGGCGGCCCGCGCCGGATCGAGTCGGTGCTGAAGTCCGGCCAGTCCGTGCTGGTGCAGGTCTCCAAGGACCCGATCGGCCACAAGGGCGCCCGCCTGACCAGCCAGATCTCGCTGCCCGGCCGCTACCTGGTCTACGTGCCCGAGGGCTCGATGACCGGCATCAGCCGCAAGCTGCCGGAGAACGAGCGGGCCCGGCTCAAGCAGATCCTCAAGAAGATCGTCCCGGACGACGCCGGCGTGATCGTGCGCACCGCCGCCGAGGGCGCCAGCGAGGAGGAGCTGACCCGGGACGTCCAGCGCCTGCAGCAGCAGTGGGAGGACATCCAGAAGAAGGCCGCCTCCGGCAACGCCCCGGTGCTGCTCTACGGCGAGCCGGACATGACCGTCCGGGTCGTCCGCGACATCTTCAACGAGGACTTCACCAAGGTCATCGTCAGCGGCGGCGACGCGTGGAACACCATCCACGACTACGTCTCCAACGTGGCCCCGGACCTCGCCGAGCGCCTGCAGCGCTGGACCTCGGACGTGGACGTCTTCGCCACCTACCGGATCGACGAGCAGCTGATGAAGGCGCTGGACCGCAAGGTCTGGCTGCCCAGCGGCGGCTCGCTGGTGATCGACCGGACCGAGGCGATGGTCGTCGTCGACGTCAACACCGGCAAGTTCGTCGGCCAGGGCGGCAACCTCGAGGAGACCGTCACCCGCAACAACATCGAGGCGGCCGAGGAGATCGTCCGCCAGCTGCGGCTGCGCGACCTCGGCGGCATCATCGTGATCGACTTCATCGACATGGTGCTGGAGTCCAACCGCGACCTGGTGCTGCGCCGCCTGCTGGAGTGCCTGGGCCGTGACCGCACCAAGCACCAGGTGGCCGAGGTCACCTCGCTGGGCCTGGTGCAGATGACCCGCAAGCGGGTCGGCCAGGGCCTGCTGGAGTCCTTCTCCGAGGCCTGCGTGCACTGCAACGGCCGCGGCGTCATCGTGCACATGGACCAGCCGCACACCCACGGCGGCGGGGGCGGCACCCCGGCGGCCGGCGAGGCGGGCGGCTCCAAGCGCCGCCGCCGCGGCAAGGGCGGCGCCCAGGCCGAGCCGCAGGGCGAGGCCGTCGCCGAGGCCGTGGAGGCCGCCGAGATCGAGGTCGTCGAGATCGAGGTGCCGGAGCCGGTGGAGGCCGTCGCCGCGGTGGCCGTCGAGGCGGTCGAGGCCCCCGAGGCCGCGCCCGTCGCCGAGCAGGCCGCGGAGGTCGTCGCCGAGGCCGTTCAGGCCGAGCAGCCGGCGGCGGAGCCGGTCGCGGCCCCCGCGGGCCGTCCGCGCCGCCGTGCGGTGCGCAAGGCGACCGCGCCGGCGGGTACGCCGGCCGGGGCCGAGATCGTGGTCCTGCAGGCCCGCGCCGAGGCCGCGATGGAAGCGGCCCTGGCCGCCGCCGAGCAGCCGGCCGAGGAGCCCGTTGCGGCCGAGGAGCCGGTCGAGGGCCCCGTCGCCGTCGAGCCCGAGGCCGTCGAGCCCGAGGTTGTCGAGCCGGTGGCGGAGGAGGCCGAGCCGGTCGCCGAGGCCCCGGCCGCCGCGGAGACCGCTGAGGAGGCCGAGGAGCCCGCGCCCAAGAAGCGCGCGCCCCGCAAGGCCGCCGCCAAGAAGACCGCCGCCGCGAAGAAGACCACGGCGGCCAAGAAGACCACCGCCCGCAAGACCGCCACCAAGCGGACGAGCGCGGCGGCCAAGAAGGCCGCGGCCGCCGAAGGTGACGGCGCCGCCGAGTAACGCCCCGCGGCCCGGGGCGGCAGCCGCCGCCCCGGGCCCGGTAGGGCCCGGTTTGCCCCTGGGGAGGCCGGTCCGTATTCTTGACCCTCGGCGTGTTGACGCCATGCTCCCGAGCACTTCACCTCCTGCTCCGCGGCTTCCGGGCCCGGAACGGGGGAGGCTCCTGTGTTCGTACCCAGGCAGCTGGCATCGGTGAGCTCCGACCGAGTACAGAAAGCAGGTACCGCATGTACGCGATCGTTCGCGCAGGCGGCCGCCAGCACAAGGTCGCCGTGGGCGACGTGCTGGAGATCGACCGTATCGAAGCCAAGCCGGGTGACTCGGTCGAGCTGTCGACCGTCCTGGTCGTCGACGGTGACTCCGTCACCTCCGACCCGTGGGTCCTGGGCGGTGTGAAGGCTCACGCCGAGGTCGTCGAGGAGACCAAGGGCGACAAGATCGTCATCCTCCGCTACAAGAACAAGACGGGTTACCGCCGTCGTCAGGGTCACCGCCAGAAGTACACCGCGGTGCGCATCACGAGCATCGACTCCGTCAGCAAGTAAGGGGATAGCGAGATGGCACACAAGAAGGGCGCAAGCTCTACCCGTAACGGCCGTGACTCGAACGCCCAGCGCCTCGGCGTCAAGCGCTTCGGCGGCCAGGTCGTCTCGGCCGGCGAGATCCTCGTCCGCCAGCGCGGCACCCACTTCCACCCGGGTGCCGGTGTCGGCCGCGGTGGCGACGACACCCTGTTCGCGCTGACCGCCGGTGCCGTCCAGTTCGGCAACCGCCGCGGCCGCAAGGTCGTCAACATCGTGGCCACCGAGGCCTGAGTCTGACCCCACGTCAGGACTCGTCGTGAAGGGTGGGCCGGAATGATCCGGTCCACCCTTCATGCTTTACCAGCAGGACCCACATTTCTTCGTACTGGAGGCACACCCCATGACCACCTTCGTGGACCGCGTCGAGCTTCACGTCGCCGCGGGTAACGGAGGCCACGGCTGCGCCTCCGTGCACCGGGAGAAGTTCAAGCCGCTCGGCGGGCCCGACGGCGGCAACGGCGGCGAGGGCGGCAGCGTCATCCTCGTCGTCGACAGCCAGATCACCACCCTCCTCGAGTACCACCACTCGCCCAAGCGCAAGGCCACCAACGGCAAGCCCGGCGCCGGCGGCAACCGCACCGGCGCCGACGGCCAGGACCTCGTCCTGCCGGTGCCGGACGGCACCGTGGTGCTCGACCGCAAGGGCAACGTGCTCGCCGACCTCGTCGGCCACGGCACCAGCTTCGTCGCCGCCGCCGGCGGCCGCGGCGGCCTGGGCAACGCCGCCCTCGCCTCCGCCCGCCGCAAGGCCCCCGGCTTCGCGCTGCTCGGCGAGCCCGGCGAGGCCCGCGACATCGTCATGGAGCTCAAGTCCGTCGCCGACGTGGCCCTGGTGGGGTACCCGAGCGCCGGCAAGTCCTCGCTGATCTCCGTGCTGTCCGCCGCCAAGCCGAAGATCGCGGACTACCCGTTCACCACGCTGATCCCCAACCTCGGTGTGGTGACCGCCGGTTCGACCGTCTACACGATCGCCGACGTGCCCGGCCTGATCCCCGGCGCCAGCCAGGGCAAGGGCCTCGGCCTGGAGTTCCTGCGGCACGTCGAGCGCTGCGAGGTGCTGGTGCACGTCCTCGACTGCGCCACCCTGGAGCCGGGCCGCGACCCGCTGTCCGACCTGGAGACCATCGAGGCCGAGCTCGCCGAGTACGGCGGCCTGGAGGACCGTCCGCGGCTGGTCGCCCTCAACAAGGTCGACGTGCCCGACGGCCAGGACATCGCCGACCTCACCCGCGAGTCCCTGGAGGAGCGCGGCTACCGCGTCTTCGAGGTCTCCGCCGCCTCGCACAAGGGCCTGCGCGAGCTGAGCTTCGCCCTCGCCCAGATCGTCGGCGAGGCGCGTGCCGCCAAGCCCGTCCAGGAGTCGACCCGGATCGTGCTGCGTCCGAAGGCCGTGGACGACGCCGGCTTCACCATCACCGAGGAGGACGGCGCCTACCGCATCCGCGGCGTCAAGCCGGAGCGCTGGGTCCGCCAGACCGACTTCAGCAACGACGAGGCCGTCGGCTACCTCGCCGACCGCCTGGCCCGCCTCGGCGTCGAGCAGGAGCTGTGGAAGATCGGCGCCCACGAGGGCGACACGGTCATCATCGGCGCCGAGGACGACGCCGTCGTCTTCGACTGGGAGCCGACCATGGCCTCCGGCGCCGAGATGCTCGGCCGCCGTGGTGAGGACCACCGCTTCGAGACCCAGCGGCCCGCCGTCGACCGCCGCCGCGAGCGCCAGCGCGGCCGGGACGCCGCGGAGGAGGAGTTCAAGGCGTTCGAGGCGCTCTCCTCCGGCCGCCAGGCCATCGAGGGCGACGACGAGGACTACTGAAAGACCCGGCCCGGCGCCCGCTGACCTCCCCTCCCGTCCGAAGACCACCGGACGGGAGGGGAGGCATCGCGGGCCCGGAGAGGGAGGCCTCGGCGCGGCGGCGCCGGGTCCACCGGGTGACGATCTCCTCCACCCGTTCGTCCGGGGGACGGGCGCAGGTCCACCCCGCCCCCGCGGCACCGTCCGCCAGCTGATATCCCGACGAGCCCGCCGTGCGGATCGCGTAGATTGCGACCGAGCAGCGGGCTCGATCCAGCACGACCGGAGGACACTGATGACGGGTCAGACACTGCGGCAGGACGTCCTCGCCGCCCGGCGGATCGTCGTGAAGGTCGGCTCGTCCTCGCTGACCACCGCCGCAGGCGGGCTGGACGCGGACCGCGTCGACGCCCTCGTCGACGCCGTCGCCAAGGTCCGGGCCCGCCCGGACGCCCCCGACATCGTGCTGGTCTCCTCCGGTGCCATCGCCGCAGGCCTCTCCCCGCTCGGCCTGGAGAAGCGCCCCAAGGACCTCGCCCGCCAGCAGGCCGCCGCCAGCGTCGGCCAGGGCCTGCTGGTCGCCCGCTACACCGCCTCCTTCGCCCGGTACGGCATCCGGGTCGGCCAGGTGCTGCTCACCGCCGAGGACGCCAGCCGCCGCTCGCACTACCGCAACGCCTACCGCACCCTCGACCAGCTGCTGGCGATGGGCGCGATGCCGGTCGTCAACGAGAACGACACCGTTGCCACCGCCGAAATCAGGTTCGGTGACAACGACCGGCTCGCCGCCCTGGTCGCCCACCTCGTCCGGGCCGACCTGCTGGTCCTGCTCTCGGACGTCGACGGCCTGTACGACGGCGACCCGGCCAGGCCCGGCACCAGCAGGATCGAGACCGTCCGCGGCCCGCACGACCTCGACGGCATCGAGATCGGCAGCGCCGGCAAGGCCGGCGTCGGCACCGGCGGCATGGTCACCAAGGTCGAGGCCGCCCGGATCGCCACCGGCGCCGGCATCCCCGTCGTGCTCACCGCCGCCAGCCACGCCGCCGAGGCCCTGGCCGGCCGCCCCACCGGCACGCTCTTCCAGCGCACCGGCAGCCGTTCCGCCGACCGCCTGCTGTGGCTGGAGCACGCCTCCACCCCGCGCGGCGCACTCCACCTGGACGCCGGCGCGGTCGACGCGGTCGTCCTGGGCGGGAAGTCCCTGCTGCCGGCCGGTGTGACCAGGGTCGAGGGCGACTTCACCGCGGGCGATCCGGTCGACCTTCTTGGGGAAAACGGCCACATCGTCGCCCGCGGACTGGTCAACTTTGATGCGAGGGAGCTGCCCCGTCTGCTCGGCCGGTCCACGCGGGAGCTGGCCCGGGAGCTCGGTGCCGCGTACGAGCGCGAGGTCGTCCACCGCGACGACCTGGTCGTCCTGCGCGGCTGACGGGGCCGCCAGGTGCCGGCGCCGCTGGCCGGCGCCGACAACGGGCATCGCCGAACAGGAGGCCGCCGATGGCAAGCAGGCGCCCGGGAACACTGCCCGGCGAGACGTCGGGCCGGCGGCTCGCCGGCATCGCGGGCGGGCGCGCCGACGTCACCACGGCCGACGAAACCCCGCAGAACGTCCGGGAGTTGCGCCCCCGCTCGGAGGGTGACGACACCGTCGAGGAGCAGGGCAGGCTCTGGCACGTGGTGCTCTCGGTGGCCGGCCGCGCCACACCCCTCCCGGAGCTCAGGGCCGGGCTGGAGCAGCTGGCCCACGACCACGCCTTCTTCCTCACCGCCCGCTACGCCGCCGACCACGCCGAGATCCGGTACTGGGAGCAGGCCCGCGACCTGCACGACGCCGCCGCGGTCGCGCTGCGGCTGTGGGGCGAGCACAAGGCCTCCGCGAACTTACCGCCCTGGGAGATCGTGGGCCTGGAGGTCGTGGACCGCGCGACCTACCACCAGCGGGTCGCCGAAGGCTTCGGCGACCCGCCCCCGCAGCTGGGCGGCGTCCACCCGTACTGAGGGCGCCGCCGGGGGCACCCGGAGGTGTCCCCGGCGCCCCCGGGCGGCCCGTGTCCGTGTCTCAGTCGCCGAAATGCGGGCCGGGGCCGGGGCGGCGAGTCGCTACCCTTCAGGCATGACCAGCGACCACGCCATCACCGACAGCCCCGTCCTCGCCGTTGCGCGCCGAGCCCGTGAGGCGGCCGCCGCGCTCGCCCCGCTCCCGCGCAGTGCCAAGGACGCCGCGCTGCTGGCGATCGCCGACGCCCTGGTCGCCAGGAGCGCCGAGATCACCGCCGCCAACGCGGAGGACGTGGCCCGTGCCCGCGAGGCCGGCACCCCCGAGTCGGTCGTCGACCGGCTCAGCCTGGACGAGCAGCGGATCGCCGCGATCGCCTCCGACGTCCGCGACGTGGTCGGCCTGCCCGACCCGGTCGGCGAGGTGGTCCGCGGCTACACCCTGCCCAACGGCCTCGACGTCCGGCAGGTCCGGGTCCCGCTCGGCGTGGTCGGCATCATCTACGAGGCCCGCCCGAACGTCACCGTGGACGCCGCCGCGCTCTGCCTGAAGTCCGGCAACGCCGTGCTGCTGCGCGGTTCGGCCTCCGCCTACCGCTCCAACACCGCACTGGTCGCCGTGCTGCGCGACGCGGTCGCCTCCGCCGGGCTGCCGGCCGACGTGATCCAGCTGGTGCCCGGCGAGAGCCGGGACTCGGTGCAGGAACTGATGCGCGCCCGCGGCCTGGTGGACGTGCTGATCCCGCGCGGCGGCGCCTCGCTGATCCGCACCGTGGTCGAGGGTTCGACCGTGCCGGTGATCGAGACCGGCACCGGCAACTGCCACGTCTACGTCGACGCGCAGGCGGACCTCGCGATGGCGGTCGGCGTCCTGCTGAACTCCAAGGCGCAGCGGGTGAGCGTCTGCAACTCCGCCGAGACGCTGCTCGTCCACCAGGACGTCGCGGACGCCTTCCTGCCGCTCGCCCTGGAGGCGCTGGCCGGTGCCGGGGTGACGGTGCACGGCGACGACGCCGTCCTGAAGGCCGCCGAGGGCACCGCGGTGACGGCCGTGCCCGCCACCGACGAGGACTGGGAGGCGGAGTACCTGTCGTACGACATCGCGGCCGCCGTGGTGCCCTCGCTGGACGCGGCGGTGGCGCACATCCGCCGCTGGTCCTCGGGCCACACCGAGGCGATCGTGACCACCTCGCAGGGTGCGGCGCGGCGTTTCACCCAGCTGGTGGACTCCACGACCGTGGCGGTCAACGCATCGACGCGGTTCACCGACGGGGGTGAGTTCGGCTTCGGTGCGGAGATCGGCATCTCCACCCAGAAGCTGCACGCCCGCGGCCCGATGGGCCTGCCCGAGCTGACCTCCACTAAGTACATCGTCACTGGTGACGGCCATGTGCGGGGCGAGGCTCAGCAGACCGTCGGCTCCTGACGCTGGGGGCGCGCGCTCCCGGCAGCCGGGCCATCTGCCGGGAGCCCCAGACAAACCGCCCGCCCGGTAATACGCTGAATCCCGTGGCTGAGGATGTGGGGGGCTCGCCGTACCCCGACGGCGCCGACCACGGTGGTGCGGACGACGAGTTCGCCACCGTGGTGCTCGACGAGGCCTTTGTCCGGTCCGCTGCCGTGCACGAACCGAGCGCCCTGGAGCGGCAGCTGGCCGCGGCCGAGGCGAGGTTCGAGCCGGAGACCGCGGGTCCGGCCCGGCCCTACGACCTGATCGCTCCGGAGATGGCCGGCACCGGCGACGTTCTGCCGCTGGAGCTGCGCCCGCATCCGCGCGGCCTGGACGACGACCGGCAGTACCCCGATCCGTGGTCGGGCACCGACCGGGCCCGCCGCCGGGCGCGGTGGAGCCGGACGGTCGGCTGGGACCCGCTGCGCCACGACGGGCGGTACATCGCCCAGCAGCGCTGGCACCGGCCGGTGGCCTGGGTGCTGGCGGTGGTGATGGGGGTCGGTGTGGTGGCCGTGGCGGCCGCCGCGATCTACCGCGGTGCCGGTGGTGCCGGCGAGTCCCCGCGGCGTCCCGAGGTGGGTACCAGCAGTACGCCGGGCACCCCGCCGGCGGTTCCGCTGCCCACTGCCGTGGCCCTGCCGAGCGGCTGAGCGGGTCACCGGATGGCGCCGCGTACGGCCGCCGGACGGAATCTGCCCGCGGCCGGTCGAACCGCGGGCCTGCCGGTCCTACCCTGGTTCTATGGGTGACCCGCGCGAGCCTCCGGAGGGTGCGCCCGAGGGCGGTTCCGGCAGTGACGACGAGTTCCGGTCCGTCGTGTTCGACGAATCGTTCGTCCGGGCTGCCCGGATCCAGGAGCTCTCGGCGCGCGAGCGGCTGGGCGGTACGTACCGGGCGACCCGGCCGCGGGTCGGCTTCGGCCCGTTCGGGACGCTGCCGCGGCAGGCGGTCGCGCTGCTGCTGGTCGTCTTCCTCGCCTTCGCGGCCGCGGTGTACTTCGGCGTCAGTTCGCCGCACCGTCAGGCCGCCCCGCCGTACGGCAACCAGCTGACCACGGGCCTGGTGGCGCTGAGCCCGACTGCGGTGGTGGCCGCGGTGGCCGATCCCTCCGATCCGTTCGCGGGCCTGCCGGCCGGCTACGCCGAGGGCGCCACCGGGCTGGCCCTGCCAGCCGGTGCGGCGACGGCCCACTTCACCAGGACGGACGTCAACCGGGCACTGTCCGTGGTGCAGCGCTACCTCACGGCCTCCGCGCTGGCCCCGGCCACCCTCGTCGAGGGCGAGACCGGCGAGGTGCGGACCCTGGTGACGCCGGGCGAGCAGGAGCAGTACGACCAGAGCGTGAACAGCCCGCGGGACGACCAGCACCATGCGGCCACCGGCTGGCTGGTCCGCTTCGACCCCGGGCAGGTGGCACTGGCCGGCGATGCGGTGCGGACGGCGGGGACGGTGCGGATCGGCGAGGCCGACAGCGGCACCCTGGAGGTCACCACCGACCACACCTTCGTCTACGCGGTGCGGGCGGCGGGCACCGCGGACGGGCCGGTCAGCCTGTTCTCCGTCCGCCGCGAACTGCGCTTCGCCTTCGACCGGGCGGACCTCGGCGCGGACCGGCTGCGGCTGGTCGACGCCGTCGTCCAGGCCGGGCCGACCGCCTGCGGCGCCTCGATGAGCGGCTACCTGCAGCCGCTGCTGGCCGGCAGCACGGCGGCAGCCCCGAAGGCGGTCGACCCGGGCGACCGGAGCCGCCCGGCCTGGCAGGTGTGCGGGGTGCTCGGGCCGCTGACGGTGCCGCCGGCCACCGGACGGTGAGCGGCGGCCCCGGCCGGGCCCGGCACCCCGCCGGGTGTCACTCCCCGTTGCCGCTCTCGCCGCCGGAGCCGTTGGTGCGGGCGCCGGCGAAGGTGTCCCGCAGCTTGCCGCCGACCGTGCCGACCCCGCCGGCCACGTCGCGCAGCAGGCCCATCAGCGGGTCCTTGCTCTCCTTGACGGACTGCGAGTAGGAGTCGGCCGCGGCCTTCCACTGGGCGCCGACGGAGGCGTCCGGATCGTCCCCGCGGCGCGGGTAGGCGCCGGCCAGGATCGAGCGGTACTCGTCGCTCTCCGCCCACTTCTTCAGCTTGGCGACCCGGACGACCGCGAACGGGTGGGTCTGCGGCAGCACCTGCAGCAGCTTGAGCACGCCGTCGCGCAGGTCGCCGGCGCGCTCGTACTCCTCGGCCTGCTCCAGGAAGGCGTCGACGTTCATCTCCGCCAGGTCGTGGCCGCCCGCCAGCTTCATCAGGCCGCGCATGGAGGCCTGCAGGTCCTGGCCGGCGAGCAGGCCGGCCCGGTCGCAGGAGAGCTCGGCCTTGCGGAACCACTCCTTGAGCGCGGTGATCACGCCCATGATGGCGAGGCTGCCCAGCGGCAGCCAGGCGATCCGCGCGGCGATGTTGGTGAGGATCAGCAGCATCGTCCGGTAGACCGCGTGGCCCGACATGGCGTGGCCGACCTCGTGGCCGACGACCGCGCGCAGCTCCTCCTCGTCCAGCAGGTCCACCAGGCCGCTGGTCAGGACGATGATCGGGGTGTCCATGCCGATGCACATGGCGTTGACCGCCGGGTCCTGCGTGACGTACAGGTCCGGCACCTTCTCCAGGTCGAGCACGTAGGCCGCGTCCCGCACCATGGAGTGCAGCTCGGGGAACTGACGCTCCGAGGTCTTCACGGCGGTCGCCAGGAACATCAGCCGGACGCTGCGCTCGGACACCAGCCCGGCGAGCTTCTTGAGGATCTCGTCGAAGCCGCTGAGCTTGCGCAGCGCCACCAGCGCGGAGCGGTCCGCGGGGTGCTCCCAGGCCCGGGTGGAGATCTCCGGGAAGCGCTGGCGGCGGCGGCTGGGCGTGCTGCTGCCCTTGGAAAAGTCGGTCATGTGTGAGTACCTCCTGGTCGTCGCCGGCACCGGCCTGCGGCCGGCCCCCGCTGCTGTTGGCTCCAACGTCCGTGTGCGCGTACTCGTCCCCGGCGCCCACCGTACGCCCCGCGTGCGGTGCGGGTCCTCCGGTTCGCGCCGGGGGGCGGTGGCGGCTGTCCGGTACGCCCCGGTCTACGCTGGTCCTCCGGAGCGAGAGGAGCACCGCCGATGTCCCCTGCCACCCTGGCGCACCTGGCCGGACCGATCTCCAGCGAGAACGGGCCCGGCCTGTTCCTGCGGATCATCGTCGTCGGCTCCATCGTCGGCGTCGGCCTGCTGGCCTGGATCCTGGTCCGCGCGGGCCGCAACAACTGACGGTCCCGGCGGGCCGTCGCCGCTCCGGCACCTACGAGGGGTCAGACGCGGTGGGCCGCCGCGCGGTTGCGCGGCGGCCACCCGTACGATGAGGCCGCAGGCCGCACGGCCCGCACCCTCGTCCGCCCCCGAGCCGAGAAGGTCCTGCCGACCATGAGCACTGCTGCACTGCCCGCCCTGACCCGCCTCGCCGAGGAGGGCGGCAACCACGAGAGCCTCAACCCGTACCTGACCGGTGGGGCCGCACTGTTCATCCTGCTGCTGCTGCTCTTCATCACCACCCGCTTCAACCGCGACCGCTGAGCCGGCCGCCGCGGGGAGCGCCTGCACAGAAGCTGCGCGCTCCCTCCCGCGGACCTCTCCGGGCGGCTTGCCGCCCGGTGATGCGTGTCGCGTAAGGTGTGGCGGCATGGGACAGCAGGCCGGGACCACCGGTGCGCCGCGGGCGCGGAAACGCCTCGGCGTGATGGGCGGCACCTTCGACCCGATCCACCACGGGCACCTGGTCGCCGCCAGTGAGGTCGCCAGCGCCTTCCACCTCGACGAGGTGGTCTTCGTGCCGACGGGGCAGCCCTGGCAGAAGTCGGACCGGCAGGTCACGTCCGCCGAGGACCGCTACCTGATGACGGTCATCGCCACCGCCGAGAACCCGCAGTTCTCCGTCAGCCGGATCGACATCGACCGCGAGGGCCCGACGTACACCGTCGACACCCTGCGCGACCTGCACGCCCTGCACCCGGACGCCGAGCTGTTCTTCATCACCGGCGCCGACGCGCTCGCGCAGATCCTCTCCTGGCGCGACTCCGACGAACTCTTCGAGCTCGCCCACTTCATCGGCTGCACCCGCCCGGGGCACACTCTGTCGGACGCCGGGCTTCCGGTCGGCGGGGTCTCCCTGGTCGAGGTGCCGGCGCTGGCCATCTCCTCCACGGACTGCCGCAACCGGGTCGCCAAGGGCGAGCCGGTCTGGTACCTCGTCCCGGACGGTGTGGTCCGTTACATCCACAAGCGGGCGCTCTACGCGCCGGCCCAGCCTTGATCCCGGGAGGGACGGCGTGACCGGAACGGCAGACCGCGGCGGGCCCCAGGGGTACCAGCACGACCCGTACGGGCAGGGCTACGACCCCTACGGCAGGCCCGAGGAGCAGTCCCAGCAGCAGGGTTACGGCTACGACCCGTACGCGGGCTACCAGGAGCAGCAGCCGCAGGCCTACCAGCAGGACCCGTACGGCCACGGCGGCCACCAGCAGCAGGGCGGCCAGGGCTACCCGCAGCAGGGCCACCAGCAGCAGCACCAGTACCAGCAGCAGGACCAGTACCAGCAGCAGGCGTACTACCAGCAGCCGCAGCAGCCGCAGGGCTGGGACCAGTACGGCGGCGGCTACCAGCAGGGCTACGCCCAGGACCCGTACCAGCAGGCCCAGGCCGCACAGACGCAGACCCCGCCGCCGCCGGTGCAGCAGCCCGCACGGCGGCCCCCGGTGCCGCAGCCGCCGCTGCAGCAGGTCGCCCCGGCCGCCCCCGCGGCGGCCGCTGCCGCTGCCGCCGCCACGGCGGCGCGGACCGCGCCCGCGCAGCCCTCGGAGCAGGTCGCCGGCAGCCGCACGCCCCGGCGCCCGGCCGGCGCGGGGGACAACTACGCCACCGGCGAGTTCACCTTCGTCGACGAGGAGTCCGAGCAGTCCGAGGACGTCATCGACTGGCTGAAGTTCGCCGAGTCCCGCAGCGAGGTCCGGGCCGAGCGCCGGCGCCGACTGCGCAACCGGCTGATCGGGCTGGCGGTGGCCGCCGCACTGGTCGGCGGCGGCGTCGGCGGCTACCTGTGGTGGACGGGCCGGGACTCCGGCGGCTCGGCCGCGGCCGCCGCGGGCGGGCGCCAGGTCAACGTCGTCCACCTGCGCGACCTGAAGGGCAAGGTCAGCACCGCGCTGCTGGTCAACGACGCCTCCGGGCACAAGGGCACCGTGCTGCTCATCCCGGACACCCTGAAGCTGCCCGGCGACTCGGCCACCACCACGGCCGCCACCGGCCTCGACGACGTCGGCCCGTCCGGCACCCGCGAGGGCCTGGCGACCGTCCTCGGCGCCCCGGTGGCCGGCACCTGGCGCCTCGACACCCCGTACCTGACGCTGCTGGTCGCCCAGCTCGGCGGCATCAAGGTGGACACGAACGCCGAGGTGAAGGCCGCGGACGGCAAGGTCCTCGCGTCGGCCGGCAAGGGCGTCTCGCTGAACGGCCAGGCCGCCGTCGCCTACGCCACCCTGCAGGCGCCCGGCGAGGCGCGCGAGGCCCAGCTGGCCCGGTTCGGGCAGGTCATGGAGGCGGTGCTGCACGCCATGCCGACCGACCTCGCCGAGGCCACCGAGGACGTGCACCGGATGAACGCGGTGCTCGACCCCTCGCTGCCGGAGAAGGCGCTGGCCGGCGTGCTCGTCCAGCTCGCCCAGCAGGGCAAGGACGGGCACCTCGGCACCCAGCTGCTGAAGGCCAAGCCGGACGGCACCCTGGACGAGGCGACCGCCGGCCGGCAGGTCAAGGAGGTGCTCGGCGGCACCGTGAAGAACGCCACCTCCACCGGCAACACCACCCGGGTGTCCGTCCTGGACGCCTCCGGCCAGAAGGAAGCTGCCGGGGACGCCACGGTGCAGATCACCAATGCCGGCATGGAGGTCGTGCCGAGCAGCGGCAAGGCGGGCGCCGTCCAGGCGACCAGCGAGATCCGCTACACCGACGACACCCGCGCCGAGGCCGCGAAGACGCTGGCCGGGGCGCTCGGCCTGAAGCCGGAGTCCGTGAAGAAGGTCACCGATCCGCAGAACGCCGACCTCGTGGTGGTGCTGGGCAAGGACTACAAGGGCCTGCCCCACGAGACGGGCAGCCCTTCGGCGTCCGCCCGTCAGTGACGCCCTCGCGGCCGGTCCGCCCGGGCCCCCCGGTCAATTCGATCGGGGGCCCCGGGCGTTCGTGAGATCCTGGAACGGAGAAACACGTAGCCGAGCCGGAAGAACACTGTGACTGCCACTGACCGGAGCCAGGAACTGATCAACGTCGCCGCCCAGGCGGCGGCCGACAAGCTGGCGCACGACGTCGTCGCGTTCGACGTCAGCGACGTACTGTCGATCACCGACGCCTTCCTGATCGCCTCCGCGGCCAACGACCGCCAGGTGCGGGCCATCGCCGAGGAGATCGAGGACAAGCTCCGCGAGGAGCTCGACGTCAAGCCCGTCCGCCGCGAGGGCGAGCGGGAGGGCCGCTGGATCCTGCTCGACTACCTCGACATCGTCGTGCACGTCCAGCACTCCGAGGAGCGCTCCTTCTACTCCCTCGACCGGCTCTGGAAGGACTGCCCCGAGCTGCCGCTGCCGGCCGACGCGCTGGCCACCCGGAACCGCCCCGAGGGCGCCCGCACCGACGCCGCGGGCAATGCCGTCGCCGGGGACGAGAGCTGAGCCGCGCCGCGCGGGGGCCGCGCATCGTCTTCTGGCGGCACGGCCAGACCTCCTGGAACCTCGAATCGCGGTTCCAGGGCAGCACCGACATCCCGCTGACCGACCAGGGCATCTTCCAGGCCCAGCGGGCCGCCAGGCTGCTCTCCGGGCTGCGCCCCGACCTGCTGGTCTCCTCGGACCTGCAGCGCGCCGCCCGCACCGCGGCCGAGCTGGCCAAGGTCACCGGGCTGGAGGTGCACCACCACGAGGGCCTGCGCGAGACGTACGCGGGGGAGTGGCAGGGGCTCACCAACGCCGAGATCCGGGCCCGCTACCCGGAGGAGTACGAGGCGTGGTCGCAGGGCCACCCCGTGCGCCGCGGCGGCGGCGAGCTGGCGACCGAGGTGGCGGACCGCGCCGTCCCGGTGGTGCTCTCCGCGGTCGACAAGCTGCCCGAGGACGGCACGGTCGTGGTGGTCTCCCACGGCGGCACCATCCGCACCATGATCGGCAGGCTGCTCGGCCTGGAGCCGGTGATCTGGGAGCGCTTCGGCGGCCTGTCGAACTGCTGCTGGTCGGTGCTCGGCAAGGGCGCGCGCGGCTGGAGGCTGCTGGAGCACAACGCCGGCACCCTGCCGCAGCCGGTCATCGGCGACGAGACCTGAGCCCGCTCCGGCAGGCGATTTCGCAGTTCCGGGCCTGACCGGCTAGAGTCTTCCTCGTTCGCAGCGAGGACGCCGACCGGAAGGAAGGCGGACAACCGGGACTGCGGGGCTATAGCTCAGTTGGTAGAGCGCTTGCATGGCATGCAAGAGGTCTGGGGTTCAATTCCCCATAGCTCCACTCCGCACCTGCGGCCTGGGGCCGTACGTGTCGCGGGGCTATAGCTCAGTTGGTAGAGCGCTTGCATGGCATGCAAGAGGTCTGGGGTTCAATTCCCCATAGCTCCACAGCAGTACAGGAGGCCGCCACCCGTCGGGTGGCGGCCTCCCGGCGTTCCCGGGCCCGGGCGGCTCAGCCGTCGGCCCGGTGGACGCACGACTCCCGGTGGTCGGCCGGGGCCGCCACCAGCCGCTCCAGCGCCCGCCGGTCCTCGGCGCCCTCCGGCGTGTAGACCACGATGTACGCCTCCGGTGCGCCCGGGATCGTCAGGTACGAGGCCTGGAAGTGCATCACCCCGCCCACGGCGTGCCGGAACACCTTGCGGGTGTTCCGCGGCGGCATGGCGGTCGGACAGGTGGTGGACGGCCTGCTGGTCAGCGCCGACCCGTTCGGCAGCGGCTGGCGGCCGGTGTTCCTGGTCAACGTGCCGATCGGCCTGGCCCTGCTGGCCGCCTCCCGCAGGCTGCTGCCCGACCTCCCCGGGGACGCCGGCCGCGGCTTCGACCTGCCCGGCCTGCTCACCCTGGCCGCCGCCCTCGGCCTGCTCGTGGTGCCGCTGGTGCTCGGGCACGAGCTCGGCTGGCCCGCCTGGGGCTGGGCGATGCTCGGCGGCAGCGCGCTGATGTTCGCCGTGTTCGCCGCCGTCGAGCGGCGCACCGCGGTGCGCGGCGGCCGTCCGCTGATCGCCGGCCGGGTGCTGGGCGCCCCGGGCCTGCTGCCCGCCGCCGGGGCGATCTTCCTGATCATGGCCGGGTTCGCCGGCTTCATGTTCGCCTTCGCGCTGCACCAGCAGGCCGGCCTCGGCCGCAGCGCGCTGCTCGCCGGCCTGGACTCGGCCCCGGTGGCGGTGGCCTTCGGGGCGGCGAGCCTGCTGTGGCAGCGGGTGCCGCAGCGGCTGCACCGGCCGCTGCCGGTGCTCGGCCTCGCCCTGGTCGCCCCGGGCTACGTCCTGGTCGGCCTGCTGCTCCGCGGCGGCGGCACGGTAGGCATGCCCGAGCAGGCCGTGCTGACCGTCACGGGGCTTGCCGCGGGCTGCGCCTACAGCCCGCTGTTCGCCCGTGCGCTGGGCCGGGTCGACCCGGCGGACGCCGCGGACGCCAGCGGGGTGATGGTCACCGTGCTGCAGCTCGGCCAGGTGATCGGCGTGACGCTGCTCGGCACGGTGTTCCTCGGCCGGGTGAGCTACCCGGCGGGCGCGGCCGCCTCCGGCCACGCCCTGCTGGTCACCACCGCGGCCATCGGCGGTGCGCTGGCGGCGGCGGCCGTCCTCGCGGGGCGGACCGGGCGCGCGGCCTGAAACCGCGGCCCGGCCCGCCCGGGGCCGGACGGCCGGGCGGTGACCTGCGGGACGGTCAGGCGGTGACCGGCAGACGGCCCAGCAGCTCCCGGCCGTCCACCCGGAAGGCGGTGGTGAAGGTCAGCTTCAGGCCCCGATCCTCGCCCGCTATCGACAGTTGGGTGGTGAGCAGCAGGCCGAACCCCGCCTTGGCGGCCGGGGAGGCGGTCACCGCGCCGGCCGTGAGCACGCCGACGACGGCGGTCGTGGCCGGTCGGCGGGCCGCGGAGACGGAGCCCACCTCGGTCAGGGTGGCGAACTCGACGTGCTCGTCGGCGATCAGCAGCGGGGCGGCGGCCTTGAGCAGTTGCTCCCGGCGGCGGTTGTGCATGGTGCTCCTCGGTGCGCGACCGGCCTGACGGCCGGTCATCGGCGGGAGCCCAGAAGCGCTCCGTACAACCGGAGCGGTTCATTCCGTAAATTCTTCGTCAAGTCCGCGGCGACTTGCCCCCTTCCGTGGTGATTCAGCCCACCTGCGGCGCCCGGCGGCCCTCCGTACGCACCCTACGATCGCCGCTCATGAGCACCGAACCGGTCTTCGACCCGGCCGCCGCGCTGCCCGAGCTCGGCACCGTCCGGCACGCCGTGGAGCGCGGCGACTGGCCCGCCCTCCGCGCAGCCTTCGCCGCCTGCCAGGAGGAGTACGGGCAGCTCGTGCTCGCCGACGAGGCCGTCGGTGTGCCCGGCGTCGAGCACCTGCTGCGCCAGGTGCTCGCCCACCACCCGGGGGAGCCGCTCGCGACCGCCCTGCTGGCCGACCGCCTGATCCACGCGGGCTGGCAGGCCCGCACCAGCCGGCAGGCGAAGGACGTCACCCCGGAGGGCTGGCGGGAGTTCCGCGCCCGGCTCAACGAGGCCGAGCAACTGCTGATCGCCGCCGTCGCCCGCGACCGCTCCGACGTGCTCGCCTGGACGCTGCGGATGACCGTCTCCCGCGGCATCTCCCTCGGCATCAACGAGACCCGCCGCCGGTACCGCGCGCTCACCGCCGCGGCGCCCCACCACTACGCGGGCCAGCGCAGCCTGCTGCAGCAGCTGCTGCCCAAGTGGGGCGGCAGCTGGGAGGAGGCCCACGCCTTCGCCCGCGACAGCTTCCGCGCCGCGCCGCCCGGCAGCATCAACGGCACCGTGCTGGCCCTCTACCACTGCGAGCGGCTGACCGACCTCGACCGGGCCGGCCGGGCCGCGTACGCCGCCCGCGCGGACGTCCGCCAGGAGCTCGCCGAGGCCGCCCACGGCTCCGTCCTGCACCCCCACTGCCGGGCCCGCTTCGGACGGATCACCGCCCACAGCCACTTCGCCCTGCTCGCCTCCCTGGGAGGCGACCGGGACGCCGCCCGCGCGCACTTCCACGCCATGGGCCCGTACGGCAGCACCGACCCGTGGGAGTGGTTCGACAACACCCCGGAACGGTCCTTCAGGGACCACCGCGACCGTGCACTGAGAGGCTGAGCCGTGATCCACCACTTCGAGGTCGACGGCGTGCCCGCCCTGTACGCCCCGCGGCCCGGCCGCAGCGCCGCCGGCCTGGTCTTCCGGGTCGGCCGTGCGGACGAGAGCCTCGCCCGCACCGGCATCACCCACCTCGTCGAGCACCTCGCCCTGCACCGCAGCGGCGTCCAGGTGCACCGTTTCAACGGCGCCACCGGGCAGCTGCACACGCACTTCCTCCTCGAGGGCGACGACCACGAGATCCGCGACTTCCTGCGATGCGTCTGCGAGTCGCTGACCGCCCTGCCCATGGACCGCCTGGAGACCGAGAAGGCGATCCTGCGCACCGAGGAGGCCGGCCGCGGCACCAACGCCGCCGAGGCCACCGGCCTGTGGCGGTACGGCGCCCAGGGCCACGGCCTGGTCAGCTACCCCGAGTGGGGCGTGCCCGGCCTCGATCCGCAGACCGTCCAGCACTGGGCGGACACCTGGTTCACCCGGGACAACGCCGCACTCTGGATCGCCGGCGAGCGGGTGCCGGAGGGTCTGCGGCTGCCGCTGCGCCCCGGCCGGCGGATGCCCGCGCCGCAGCCCACCTCCGCCCTGCCCGAGACCCCGGCGTACTTCGCCGCCGGACGGGGGCAGGTGCTGTTCGAGACGGTGCTGCCCAGGACCGCCGCCGCCGACCTCTACACCGCCTGCCTGGACCGCGAGTTGTTCCAGGACCTCCGGCAGGACGGCGGCCTCTCCTACACGGCCGGCGCCGACCACGCGCACCGCGGCGACGGCGTGCTCACCGTCACCGCCCTCGCCGACGCCCTGCCCGAGCAGCAGGACGCCGCGCTCGGCGGCTTCGTCGATGTGCTGGCCAGACTGGCCGTGGCCGGGGTCGACCCCGGCACCCTGAACGCCCTGCGGCGCCGCGCCGACGCCGTCCACGCCCAACCCGACACGGACCCGGCCCGCCTGCCGGGCTGCGCCGCCGACCTGCTCAGCGGCCTGCCGGTCCGCAGCCGCGAGGAGATCCGCGCCGAGCTCGCGGCCGTCACCCCCGACGACGTCCGGACGGTGGCTCAGCAGGCGCTGGCCGGCGGCCTGTTGCGGGTGCCGGCCGGGCACCGCGCGGACTGGGCCGGCTATGCGGCGGCGCCGCTCCACTCGGCCGGAGCGGTCGACGGCACCCGCCACCGCTCCCGCGAGGCGGGCGGGCCCGACCTGCTGGTCGGCCGGGCCGGCGTCAGCCTCGTCCGCGAGGGCGAGGCCGCCACCGTCCGGTACGACGCCTGCGCCGCCTTCCTGGCCTGGCCGGACGGCGGACGGCGGCTCATCGGCACGGACGGCATCAGCGTCGAGGTCGAGCCCGGCTGCCACGCCGTCGACGCGCACACCCTCGCGACGATCGACGCCGCGGTGCCGCCGCAGGCGTACGTCCGGATGCCGCCCCGCGCGGCCCCGGCCCGCCCCTCGCAGGCCGGCGCCCCGCGCCCGGGGGCCGCGGCGCCCGCCCGCCGCTCCTCCCCGCTGCAGCTCGCCGTCAACATGGTCCTCACGCTCGTGGCCGGCGTGTTCCTGCTGTTCGCGCTCGGCGGCGCGCTCGGCGCGGACGACGAGTCCCGCAGCGACCCGGTCTACTGGGGCGTGCTGGTCGTCGCCGCCGGCATCGCCGCCCTGCTGCTGCGCAGCGTGTGGCGGCGCAGCAGGCCGCGCGCCCGCTGAGACCGACCGGCACACGGGGGGTGGGTGAAGGAGCGCCCGCCGCGCCAGCGGCTGATGTCGGCGCCGGGCGAGAGCCGTGGCGTCGCGACGCCGTCCCCCGTGTGCCGGTCGGTCCGAATCCCGCGGCCGGGCGCGGGGCCCGGAAACGGATTAGGGGAGCACCCCGGCGACCGTGTAAAGTGGTGCGTGTCGCCGGGGGAGACCGCCGGGGGCCGCAGCAAGGGGCTATAGCTCAGTTGGTAGAGCGCTTGCATGGCATGCAAGAGGTCTGGGGTTCAATTCCCCATAGCTCCACAGGAAGTGAAGGGCCGTCTCCCG
>NZ_JBFAXX010000055.1:0-57003 GCF_040680995.1 Kitasatospora sp. NPDC051914 | reverse complement strand
TCCAGAAGCGCATCTTCTTCAGGGCCCCGGGGTGCCACCTGCGCAGTGCGCGGCGTCGAACCGCTCGCGTGCCGCCACCACCGCGCCGGCGTAGGACTCGACCCAGTCGCCGAGCGGGGCGATCCGTTCGGCCAGCGTGCGGCCGAGCGGCAGCAGCCCGTACACCACCCGCGGCGGGGTCTCCGGGTGGACGGTGCGCAGCACCAGGCCGTCCCGCTCCAGGGCGCGCAGGGACTGGGTGAGCATCTTGCGGCTGACCCCGCCGACCGAACGCTGCAGCTCGGAGAAGCGCTGCTCACCGCAGCTGTGCAGGCTCAGCACGAGCAGCAGGGACCACTTGTCGGCGAGCTCCGCGAAGACGTCCCGGCTGGGGCAGACGGCGGCGAAGATGTCGAACTCCTCGCCGGCCGCGGCACAGGAGGCCGCGGGTTCGGCGGTCGGGGCGGGGGTCTGCGGGGTGGCCATACCGCACAGGGTAACGCCGGCGGTCTCCAATCGGGAGTTGGTAACCATTGGAGACCTGGTCTACATTGGAGACCGTCAAGCCCGGCCGGGCCTTCCGAACGGCCGGGCCCCCGTCTGCCCTCTTCGAGGAGTCATCCCGCCATGACGACCGCCATCCGCCCCACCGTCGCCATCGCCTTCCACTCCGGCTACGGCCACACCGCCGTGCTGGCCGAGGCCGTGGCCCGCGGTGCCGCCGCAGCCGGTGCCGACACGGTGCAGATCGCCGTGGACACCATCACCGAGGAGCAGTGGGCGCAGCTGGACGCCGCCGACGCGATCGTCTTCGGTTCGCCGACCTACATGGGCACCGCCTCCGGCGCCTTCCACACCTTCGCCGAGGCCACCTCCAAGCGCTGGTTCGGCCAGGACTGGAAGGACAAGCTGGCCGCCGGCTTCACCAACTCCGCCTCGAAGAGCGGCGACAAGCTGCACACCCTGCAGTTCTTCACCGTGCTGGCCGCCCAGCACGGCATGCAGTGGGTGAACCTCGGCCTGCACCCGGGCTGGAACTCCACCACCGCCTCCGAGAACGACCTCAACCGCCTGGGCCTGTTCCTCGGCGCCGGCGCCCAGACCAACAACGACCAGGGCCCGGAGGGCGTCCACAAGGCCGACATCGCCACCGCCGAGCACCTCGGCGACCGGGTCGCCCGGCAGACCGCGATCACCCTCGCCGGCCGCGCCGCGCTGGCCGCCTGACGCGGCGCCGCACCGGCGGTCCGTCACCGCGCGGCCGCCGCACCCCCGTCCGGTGCCGGGGTGCGGCGGCCGTGCGCGTCCAGCTCCGTGCCGCGCGTCTCCGGCAGGCCCAGCAGGCACAGCAGGGACACCGCGCCGAGCCCCGCCAGGTACCAGCCGACCGGCACCGCCGTTCCGTACGCGGCGGTCAGCCGGGTCGCCACCAGCGGTGCGGTCGCCCCGCCGACCACCCCGGCCAGGTTGTACGTGAGGGCCGTCCCCGTGTAGCGCACCCGGGTCGGGAACAGCTCCGGCAGGCAGGCCGCCACCGGCCCCAGCATGGCCCCGAGCAGCGCCATCGCCCCCAGCAGGGCGAGCGCGATCCACCCCGTCCGACCGGTCTCCAGCAGCGGGAAGAGCAGCACCGACCAGCCGGCCGCCCCCGCCGTCGCGGCCAGCAGGGTCCGGCGGCGCCCGAAGCGGTCGCTGGCCCGGGCGCTCAGCACCACCGTGGCGCCCTTCAGCACCGAACCGGCCATCAGCAGGCCGAGCACCGGCGACCGGGGCACCCCGAGGTCCGCGGTGGCGTGCGCCAGCGCGTACGTCGTCGTCAGGTAGAACAGCGCGTACCCGGACATCACCGCGCCCGCGCCGAACAGCACCGGACGGGCGTGCCGGCGCAGCACCTCCGCCACCGGCACCCGGGGCCGCACCCGCTCCACCCGGAAGACCGGGCTCTCCGCCACCCGGAGCCGGACGAACAGCCCGACCGCCACCAGGGCCAGCGAGGCCAGGAACGGCACCCGCCAGCCCCAGGCGAGGAACGCCGCCTCGTCCAGCACCCCGTCGAGCAGCAGGAAGACCCCGGTCGCCAGGAAGAACCCGGCACAGGGGCCGAGTTGCAGCAGGCCGCCGTACCGGCCGCGGCGGCCCGGCGGGGCGTGCTCGGCGAGCAGCAGTGCCGCACCGCCCCACTCGCCGCCCAGGCCCAGCCCCTGGCAGAAGCGCAGCACGGTGAGCAGCACCGGCGCCCACACGCCCCACCGGCCGTGGTCGGGCAGCAGGCCGACCGCAGCCGTGGACAGGCCCATCAGCAGCAGCGACACCACCAGCACGGCCCGGCGGCCGAGCCGGTCGCCGAAGTGCCCGAAGAGCACGGCGCCCAGCGGGCGGGCCACGAAGGCCACCGCGTAGACGGAGAAGGCCGCGAGCAGCGCACCCGCCGAGCCCAGCCCGGGGAAGAACACCCGGCCGAAGACCAGGGCGGCGGCGGTGCCGTAGATGAAGAAATCGTAGAACTCGATGGCGGTTCCGAGGAGGGCCGCGGCGGCCACCCTGCGCAGAACGGCCGGGTCGGATGCCGATGGGGTGTCACTCGTCATGACGCCCACCCTGGCAAGGCGCTGACCTGCAAGGACAGCAGCGGCACGGGTGATTCGGAAGCGCACGGTCCGGCGGGAGCCGGGGTGGTGCGCCGGGCGGGCCGCGGCGGTATGGTGGCCGCTCCCGGATTCGAAAGGGCGCACGTGAGAGACGTGTTCGACGAGAACGGCGTGTTCGACAAGCTCTTTGCCGCGCTGTGCCTCGCCCTCAACCTGCTGCTGCTCGACCTCGGCGTCTCGCAGTACCGCCACGGCGGTTCTGCCGCCTGGGCGCTCTTCGCCGCGGCGCTGCTCCTCGGCACCGGCTACCAGACCGCCCGCCGGTTCCGGCCCAGGCGCTGAAAAGGGCGCCCCTTTCAGGGGCGCCCCCGGGCCGGCTCGGCGACTCAGACCTGCTCGGCGAGCTCCAGCCAGGCCATCTCCAGCTCCTCCTTCTCGTCGCGGACCTTGCGCAGCTGCGCGTCCAGTTCCGCGACCTTGGAGAAGTCGGCGGCGTGCTCCGCGAGCTGGGAGTGCAGCTTGGACTCCTGGTCGTCCAGCTTGGCGATCTGCCGCTCCAGCTTCTGCATCTCCTTCTTCGCCGCCCGGGTGTCCGCGGCGAGCTTCGCCGGTGCGGCCGGGGCCGCAGCGGCGGCAGGCGCGGCCGACTCGGCCATCCGGGCCCGGCGCTCCAGGTACTCGTCGACGCCGTTCGGCAGCATCCGCATCCGCCGGTCGCCGAGCAGCGCGTAGACGGTGTCGGTGGTGCGCTCGATGAAGAAGCGGTCGTGGCTGATCACGATCATCGAGCCGGGCCAGCCGTCGAGGAGGTCCTCCAGCTGGTTGAGGGTCTCGATGTCGAGGTCGTTGGTGGGCTCGTCGAGGAAGAGCACGTTGGGCTCGTCCATCAGCAGGCGCAGCAGCTGGAGGCGGCGGCGCTCACCGCCGGACAGGTCGCCGACCGGCGTCCACTGCTTGTCCTTGCCGAAGCCGAACTGCTCGCAGAGCTGACCGGCACTCATCTCCCGGCCCTTGCCGAGGTCGACGCGGCCGCGGACCTGCTCGACGGCCTGCAGTACCCGGGTCTGCGGGTCCAGCTCGGCGACCTCCTGCGAGAGGTACGCGAGCCGCACGGTCTTGCCGACCTTGATCACGCCGCCGGCCGGCTGCACGTCGCCCTCGGTCGCGTGGGCGGCCTGCATGGCCCGCAGCAGCGAGGTCTTGCCGGCGCCGTTGACGCCGAGCAGGCCGATCCGGTCGCCGGGGCCGAGCTGCCAGGTCAGGTGGTCCAGCAGGTGCTTGGGACCGGCCTTGATGCTCACGCCCTCGAGGTCGAAGACGGTGCGGCCGAGGCGGGCGTTGGCGAACTTCATCAGCTCGGACTTGTCCCGCGGCTCCGGCACGTCGGCGATCAGCGCGTTGGCCGCCTCGATCCGGTAGCGCGGCTTGGAGGTGCGGGCGGGTGCGCCGCGGCGCAGCCAGGCCAGCTCCTTGCGGGCCAGGTTCTGCCGCTTCTGCTCCTCGGTCGCCTCGATCCGGGAGCGCTCGGCGCGGGCGAAGACGTAGTCGGAGTAACCGCCCTCGTACTCGCGGACCTCGCCGCGCTGGACGTCCCACATCCGGGTGCAGACCTGGTCGAGGAACCAGCGGTCGTGGGTGACGCAGACCAGCGCCGAGCGGCGGGCCTGCAGGTGGCGGGCGAGCCAGGCGATGCCCTCCACGTCGAGGTGGTTGGTGGGCTCGTCCAGGACGATCAGGTCGGGCTCGCCGAGCAGCAGCTTCGCCAGCGCGATGCGGCGGCGCTCGCCGCCGGAGAGCGGGCCGATCACGGTGTCCAGGCCGTTGGCGAAGCCCGGCAGGTCGAGGCCGCCGAACAGGCCCTCGATGATGTCGCGGATCCGGGCGTCGCCGAGCCACTCGTGGTCGGCCCGGTCGGCGATCACCTCGTGCCGGATGGTGGCCGCCGGGTCGAGGGAGTCGTGCTGGGTGAGGACGGCCAGCTGCAGGCCGCCGGAGTGGGTGATCCGCCCGCTGTCCGGCTCCTCCAGCTTGGCGAGCATCCGGATCAGGGTGGTCTTGCCGTCGCCGTTGCGTCCGACGACGCCGATCCGGTCCCCCTCGCTGACGCCGAGGCTCACCCCGTCCAGCAGGGCACGGGTGCCGTACACCTTGCTGACGGACTCGATGGTGGCGAGGTTGACGGCCACTGCTGCTGCGCTCCTGGGAGGGGTCGGGAGGTGTCTCCGGCCACCCAGCCTAGTGGGAGGCGGGAACGTCCCGGCCCGGTGCTCCGGCGCGGTACCGTGCGAGGGTCGCAGCAGCGAACCGGAGAGCGGGAGGTGTGCGGTGACCGCGGTGGAGGACCGGCCGCAGATGCTGGCCGAGGAGTTCGAGCGCATCGCCCTGGCGGCCGAGCGCGAGGGTGTGCGGATGGAATTCATCCACGGGCGGCTGGGGGTCAAGGCAGTGCCGGACGGCGACCACGACGAGATCATCCGCTGGGTGATGGAGCAGTGCATGCAGCAGCGCCCCGACCTCTGGCTGTATCCCGAACGCGGACTGCGGGTGGAGACCTACCGCAAGGGCCACGCCAAGCCGGACGGAGTCCTGTCCCCGAAGGGCAGCTTCGCCGGCCAGGGCGAGTGGGCCGATGCCGACCGGGCCGTGATGGTGGTCGAGGTGACCTCGTACGACACCGACACCGACCGCCGCGACCGGGACGAGAAGCCGCGGGCCTACGCGGAGACCGGCATCCCGGTCTACCTGCTGGTCGACCGGGACAGCTGCGAGGTGCTGGTCCACAGCGAGCCCGAGGACGGGCAGTACGTGAGCCTGGTGCGGCGGCCGTTCGGCAAGACCGTCGTGCTGCCCGACCCGGTCGGGATCAGCCTGGACACCGAGCCGTTCAAGGCCTGGGTGCGCTGACCTCCGCCCCCGGGACGGGGCCGTGGGTGGCGTGGGCGGTGCGGCAGGTGCCGGAGGCCCGCAGGGCGGCGGCGACGGCGGCGGCCGACTCGGCGTCCTTGGCGAGGAAGGCGCAGGTCGGGCCCGATCCGGAGACCAGGGCGCCGATCGCGCCGGCCTCGGTGCCGGCCCGCAGGGTGTCGGCGAGCGAGGGCCGCAGCGAGAGGGCGGGTGCCTGCAGGTCGTTGGTGAGTGCGGCGGCCAGCGCCACCGGGTCGCCGGAGGCGAGGGCGGCGAGCAGGGCCGGGTCGGCGTCCGGGGTGGGGACGTCGGCCTCCGAGGAGCCGGTGCCGGCCTCCTCGCGGAGCCGGTCGCACTCGCGGAAGACCGCCGGGGTGGAGAGCCCGCCGTCGGCGACCGCGAACACCCAGTGGAAGGTGCCGGCCACCGGCAGCGCGTCCAGGATCTCGCCCCGGCCGCGGCCCAGCGCGACCCCGCCGAGCAGGGCGAACGGCACGTCGGAGCCGAGTTCGGCGGCGAGCTCCAGCAGGGTCTCGAACGGGGTGGCCAGGCCCCACAGCGCGTCGCAGGCGACCAGCGCGGCGGCGCCGTCCGCACTGCCGCCGGCCATGCCGCCGGCCACCGGGATGGCCTTGGCGATGTGCAGGTGGACGCCCGGCTCGGCGAGGCCGTGGTGCGCGGCGAGCAGCCGGGCCGCGCGGGCGGCGAGGTTGCTGTCGTCCAGCGGGACGGCGGCCGCGTCCGGCCCGGTGCAGGAGAGCATGACGCCCTCGGCCGGGGTGGCGGTCACCTCGTCGAACAGGCCGACGGCGAAGAAGACGTTGGCCAGGTCGTGGAAGCCGTCGGCACGCAGGCCGCCGACCCCCAGCTGGACGTTGACCTTGGCGGGGACGCGAACCGTGATCATTTCTGGGCCTCGGGCTTGTGCTCGGCGATGGCGGCGAACTGTTCGACCGTCAGCATCTCGCCGCGCAGCTTGTGGTCGATCCCGGCGGCGTGCAGCGCCTCCTCGGCGGCGGCCGGGGAGCCGGCCCAGCCGGCCAGCGCGGCCCGCAGGGTCTTGCGGCGCTGTGCGAACGCGGCGTCCACCACGGCGAAGACCTCCTCGCGGGAGGCGGCGGTCTTCGGCGGGTCCCGGCGGACGAGCGAGACCAGGCCGGAGTCGACGTTCGGCGCGGGCCAGAAGACGTTGCGGCCGATCGCCCCGGCCCGCTTCACCTCGGCGTACCAGTTGGCCTTCACCGAGGGCACGCCGTACACCTTGTTGCCCGGCTTGGCGGCGAGCCGGTCGGCGACCTCGCTCTGCACCATGACGAGGGTGCGCTCGATGCTCGGGAAGGTCTGCAGCATGTGCAGCAGCACCGGCACCGCGACGTTGTAGGGCAGGTTGGCGACCAGCGCGGTCGGCGCCGGGCCGGGCAGCTCGGTGACGTCCATGGCGTCGGAGAGCACCAGGTCGAAGTCCTTCGCCTTCTCCGGCATCCGGGAGGCGACGGTGTCCGGCAGGTGCCGGGCGAGCAGCGGGTCGATCTCCACCGCGGTGACGTGCGCGGCGACCTCCAGCAGCGCCAGCGTCAGCGAGCCGAGCCCGGGGCCGACCTCGACCACGCTGTCCTCGGCGGTCACCCCGCCCGCGCGGACGATCCGCCGCACGGTGTTGCCGTCGATGACGAAGTTCTGCCCGCGCTGCTTGGTCGGCTTCACGCCGAAGGCGGCGGCCAGCTCGCGGATGTCGGCCGCGCCGAGCAGGTGGTGGTCGGCGGCGGGTGCGGGATCGGTGCTGCTCACCCCGCAAGGATACGGGCGCCGGGGCGCCTCAGAGTTCGACGACCTGCTTGAGGTCGATCTCCACCGGGAACGGCACCGCCGTGACCAGCAGTCCTTCGTGGACGGCGACCGGCAGGTAGACGCCCCGCTCCCCGTCCAGCCGGAACTCGTGGACGACCGGGAGGTCGTCGTCGCCCCGCTCGACGCGCCAGTAGGAGGGGATCTTCTTCTCGGCGTACTGACCCGGCTTGCGGAAGCGGTCGTTCGTCCGGGTGCCGTGCGACACGACCTCCACCATCAGCACCACGACCTCCGGCGGAAGGCATTCCAGCTCGAAGACGTCGACGCCGGTCTTGTCGAAGACCACGACGTCCGGCTTCGTGGTGTTGTCCGGGTCGAGTAGCACACATCGCTCGGGCAGCACGCTGTACGGCGCTGTCCGCCCGGCGAAGAGCGCCCGCTCGATGCCGGAGCGCACCAGGTCATGCCAGAGATTCGTCTGCCCCCGCACCATGATGATTCCGTCCACCAGATCCCATTCGAACGGCAGATCGAGGTGCTTCGCCTGCTCGTACGTCCACTCCTGGGACATCGGGTGGTTCCAGTCGATCGGCTCGGCGGTCATCGCCACCTCCCTCACTGCACTCATGCTAACCAGCATGGGGGTGGCGCGAGGGTGCAGAAGCGTTCCGCCGGATTGCGACTTTCGTTCGAGCGGGTGACGGGTCAGTACCCGAAGGCGCGGGCGGTGTTCTCGGCGATCGCGGTGGCCATCTCGTCCTCGGCGATGCCGCGGTGGGCGGCCATGGCGCGGAGGGTGACCGGGATCAGGTAGGGGGCGTTGGGGCGGCCGCGGAAGGGGTGCGGGGTGAGGAAGGGGGCGTCCGTCTCGATCAGGACGCGGTCGAGCGGGGTCACCGCCAGGGCCTCGCGCAGGGCGTGGTTGGACTTGTAGGTGACCGGGCCGGCGAAGGAGAGGTACCAGCCGTGCTCGGCGCAGACCTTGGCCATCTCGGCGTCGCCGGAGTAGCAGTGGAAGACGGTGCGCTCGGGCGCGCCCTCCTCCAGCAGGAGGGCGATGACGTCCTCGTGGGCGTCCCGGTCGTGGATGACCAGGGCCTTGCCGCGCCGCTTGGCGATCTCGACGTGGCGGCGGAAGGACTCCTTCTGGATGTCCACGCCCTCGGGGCCGGTGCGGAAGTAGTCGAGGCCGGTCTCGCCGACCGCCTTGACCTGGGGCAGGGCGGCGAGGGCGTCGATCTCGGCGAGCGCCTCGTCGAGGGCGGCGGCCCCGCCGGGGGCCCGGTGCTGCCCGGACCAGCCGTCGGGGTCGCCGAGGAAGATCCGCGGTGCCTCGTTGGGGTGCAGGGCGACGGCCGCGTGCACGGCCTCGAACTCGGCGGCGAGGTCCGCCGCCCAGCGCGAGCCGCGCACGTCGCAGCCGACCTGGACGACGGTGGTCACCCCGACCGAAGCGGCCTTGGCGAGGCCCTCGGCGGGGGTGCCGTTCTGCATGTCCAGGTGGGTGTGCGAGTCGGCCACCGCCACGGCCAGGGGTTCCGGCAGCGGCGGCGGGGTCGACCGGTCGTCGTCCTTCTTGGCCATCAGGAGGCGGGCTTCTCTTCCAGGCGGGGGAACAGGATGTCGCCCTTGGTGACGGTGGCACCGGCGGGCAGCCGGCCCCAGTCGGCCACGGTCGCGATGGTCTGCGAGGCGAGGGTGCCGAGGGACTCCTCGGCGCCGAGCGACTCCCACAGCTTGGCGGCGGCGGTCGGCATCAGCGGGTTGAGCAGGACGGCGGTGGCGCGCAGCGCCTCGGCCGCGGTGTAGAGGATGGTCGCGAGGCGGGCCCGGCCCTCCTCGGAGGTGTCCTTGGCGACCTTCCACGGCTCCTGCTCGGTGAGGTAGCCGTTGACCAGCTTCACGAACTCGAAGATCGCGGCGATGCCGCCGGCGAAGTCCAGCTCCTCGCCGATCTTCAGGTCGGCCGCGGCCGCGGCCTTCGCCAGGCCGTCGACGACCGCCTGCTCGGCCTCGCCGGCAGCGGTGGCCGCGGGCAGCGCGCCCTCGTAGTACTTGCCGACCATGGCGGCCACGCGGGAGGCGAGGTTGCCGAAGTCGTTGGCGAGCTCGGAGGTGTACCGGGCGGTGAAGTCCTCCCAGGAGAACGAGCCGTCGGTGCCGAACGGGATCGCCCGCAGGAAGTAGTAGCGGTAGGCGTCCACGCCGAAGTGCGAGGTGAGGTCGGTGGGCGCGATGCCGGTCAGGTTGGACTTGGACATCTTCTCGCCGCCGACCATCAGCCAGCCGTTGGCGACGACCCGCTTGGGCAGCGGCAGGCCCGCGGCCATCAGCATGGCCGGCCAGATCACCGCGTGGAAGCGGAGGATGTCCTTGCCGACCAGGTGGACGGAGGCCGGCCAGAGCTCCTCGAAGCGGGCGTTGTCGGTGCCGTACCCGGCGGCGGTGATGTAGTTCTGCAGGGCGTCGACCCACACGTAGAGGACGTGCTTCTCGTCCCAGGGCAGCGGCACGCCCCAGTTGAAGGTGGAGCGGGAGATCGAGAGGTCCTGCAGGCCCTGCTCGACGAAGCGCAGCACCTCGTTGCGGGCCGAGGCGGGGGCGATGAAGTCCGGGTTGGCCGCGTAGAACTCCAGCAGCTTCGGGCCGTACGCGGAGAGGCGGAAGAAGTAGTTCTCCTCCTCCAGCCACTCGACCGGGCGCTTGTGGATCGGGCAGAGCTTCTCGTCCTCGGTGGCGCCGGGGAGCAGTTCGCCGGGGAGCTTGTACTCCTCGCAGCCGACGCAGTACGGGCCGGAGTAGCCGCCCTTGTAGATCTCGCCCTTGTCGAAGAGGTCCTGGACGAACTCCTGGACGCGGTCGGTGTGCCGCTTCTGGGTGGTGCGGATGAAGTCGTCGTTGGCGATGTTCAGGTGCTGCCAGAGCGGCTTCCAGGCCTCTTCGACCAGCTTGTCGCACCACTCCTGCGGGGTGACGCCGTTGGCGTCGGCGGTCCGCATGATCTTCTGGCCGTGCTCGTCGGTACCCGTGAGGTACCAGACGTTCTCGCCGCGCTGGCGGTGCCAGCGGGTGAGGACGTCGCCCGCGACCGTGGTGTACGCGTGGCCCAGGTGCGGGCGGTCGTTCACGTAGTAGATCGGGGTCGTGACGTAGTACGCCGAGCGCGGGGCGTCGGTGGTGCTGTGGTCTTCAGTGGCCGCCATGCCACGGAATCTTAGTCGCGCGAAGGAACCACCCTCGACCGATTACCGGCCCGGGGCGGCCCTCCGCCGCGGCCGGGGCGGGCCCGGCTCAGTCGGCGCGGTGGGTGAAGAAACCGAACCAGCGCCGCCGCGGCCCGGCCGGCACCGCCTGCTCCGGCTCCTCGGGTTCGGGGTGGCTCTGGTAGCCGGGGGCGTGGTGCACCTGGCCCTCGGCGCCGGCGACCCGCCCCTCCCGCATGATCCGGACCTTGTGGCCGCCGCAGCCCGGGCAGGTGGGCTCGCGCAGCGGCGAGGGGACGCGGACGCCGTTCGCCTTGTACTCGAAGACGATGCGGCCCTCCCGGTCCACGTGGTGCTCGATGTCGTACGCCTGCTCCCAGCCGTAGCCGCAGCTCAGGCACGCGAAGGAGTACGCCTCCCGGACGGTCTCGACCGTGGGGGGCCGTCGGGTGGTCAGTCCGACGCCGCTGGGCGTTTCGCCAGTCAGAGGGCTACCGATCGTCTCGCTCATAGCCGTCTCCCAGGTGCCCGCCGGACGGGCGTCCGGCTCGGGTCTTCCATCCCGGACCTTGCCCGCGCTGACGGGTTTCCCACCCGACTTGTCAAGTCTTGGACGTGCGTTGGGAAGACCTGTACGAAGCCGGTGCGCGCGGGGCACTCCCGGGGTGCTTCCCTCCACGGTACGCGCGGGACCCCCCGGGAGCACTCCTGGTCAGCCCGCGTTCTTCGCGGCCACCACGGCGTCGAAGACCTCGCGCTTGGGCAGGCCCAGCTCGGCGGCGACGGCGGCGATCGCCTCCTTGCGCCGCTCGCCGGCCTCCTCGCGGACGGCGACCCGGCGGGCCAGCTCGGCGGGGCCGACCTCCTCCGGGGCGGCCGGCGGGGCACCGGCCACGACGACGGTGATCTCGCCCTTGACGCCGTCGGCGGCCCAGGCGGCCAGCTCGGCCAGCGGGCCGCGGCGGACCTCCTCGTAGGTCTTGGTGAGCTCGCGGCAGACCGCGCCGGGGCGGTCGGCGCCGAAGGCCTCGGCCATGGCGGCGAGGGTCTCGGCGATCCGGTGCGGGGCCTCGAAGAAGACCATGGTGCGCGGCTCGGCGGCGATCGTCGCGAGCTGGCGGGCCCGGTCGCCGGCCTTGCGGGGCAGGAAGCCCTCGAAGGTGAAGCGGTCGACCGGCAGGCCGGAGAGGGCGAGTGCGGTGAGCACCGCGGAGGGGCCGGGGACGGCGGTGACCCTGATGCCGGCCGCGACGGCGGCGTCGACCAGGCGGTAGCCGGGGTCGGAGACCGAAGGCATGCCGGCGTCGGTGACCAGCAGTACCCGGGCGCCGCCGCGCAGCGCCTCGACCAGTTCGGGGGTGCGGGCGACCTCGTTGCCCTCGAAGTAGGAGACCACCCGGCCGGCGGGGGTCACTCCGAGGGCCTGGGTGAGCCGGCGCAGCCGCCGGGTGTCCTCGGCGGCGATGACGTCGGCGCCGGCCAGTTCGGTGAGCAGCCGGGGCGGGGCGTCGGTGACGTCGCCGATGGGGGTGCCTGCGAGAACGAGTACTCCTGTCACGGGCACCATCCTCCCAGGGCGGGCGGGCCACCGGGGCAGCCGGGCGAACGGTGACGAACCGGGCAGGTTCGCGGGGAGGACCGGAGGGGGCCTCCTGCCGCCGGGAACGCGCCCCTACGATGTGGCGCGTGAGCGGCGACACGTCATCCGAGGCGCCTGCGGGCGCGGACCACACCGACCAGGGCGGCGTGGCGCTGCTGAGCGCGGCCGCGGCGGCGCCCGGCGGCGCACCGGAGGCACCGGCCCTGCCGGGCCC
This sequence comes from Kitasatospora sp. NPDC051914, assembly GCF_040680995.1. Classification (NCBI taxonomy): domain Bacteria; kingdom Bacillati; phylum Actinomycetota; class Actinomycetes; order Kitasatosporales; family Streptomycetaceae; genus Kitasatospora; species Kitasatospora sp. NPDC051914. Next base: position 44,727 of record NZ_JBFAXX010000055.1, on the reverse strand, counting down.
CCGCGAGCCGGAGCCCGGGCGGTCCTTCTGGCAGCGCCGGCTCGACCGGTACGGCTACCGCGCCCCGGAGCCGGTGCCGGTGGCGGAGCGGCTGGTGCCGCCGATGCCGGACGGTCCCGGGGTGACACCCGACCGGGTGCCGCCCTCCCCCGTGCTGCTGCAGCTGGGGCTCGAGGTGCCCGCGGGGCTGTGGTCCTGGCTGTGTCGCTGGGCGGGCTGGATCGGCCCGCTGGCGGTGGCGGTCTTCGGCGGCCTGCTGCGGTTCTGGCACCTGGGCGCGCCGAAGGCGCTGATCTTCGACGAGACGTACTACGCCAAGGACGCGTACTCGCTCTGGAGGGGCGGCTACGAGACCAGCTGGGCGGACGACGCCAACAACCTGATCACCTCGGCGCACCCGACCGTCCCCTACCGGGTGGACCCGGCGTACATCGTGCATCCGCCGGTCGGCAAGTGGATCATCGGCCTGGGCGAGCAGATCTACGGCATGAACCCGGTGGGCTGGCGGTTCATGACGGCCGTGCTGGGCACCCTGTCGATCCTGATGATCGCCCGGATCGGCCGGCGGCTGTTCCGCTCGACCTTGCTGGGCTGCGTGGCGGGCCTGCTGCTGGCGGTCGACGGCCTGCACTTCGTGATGAGCCGGGCGGCCCTGCTCGACCTGGTGGTGATGTTCTGGTTCCTGGCGGCGTTCGGCTTCCTGCTGCTGGACCGCGACCGCACCCGGGGGATCGTCGCCCGCAGACTGGAGACCCGGCCCGGCGGGGACTGGCTGTTCCTCGGCTGGCGGCCGTACCGGCTGGCGGCGGGCGTCTCGCTGGGCCTGATGACCGCGACCAAGTGGAGCGGCCTGTACGCGCTGCTGGCGTTCGCCGTGCTCGGCGTGGTGTGGGACGCCTCCGCCCGCAGGGCGGCCGGCAACCGGCAGTGGCTGCTGTGGGGCCTGTTCGACGCGCTGGTGGCGCTCCCGCTGCTGTTCGTGGTCACCGTCGGCGTGTACGTGGCCTCCTGGACGGGCTGGTTCATGAGCAGCACCGAGCCCGGCAAGGGCGGCTACGGCCGGGACTGGGCGGTGCACCGCGCCGGGCTGTCGCCGGACGCGGTGATGGGGCTGCCGCTGCCGCAGTTCGACATGAGCTGGGTGCCGGCCGGGCTGCGCGGCCTGTGGCACTACCACGCCACCATGTACGACTTCCACGTCCACCTGACCAGCCCGCACACCTACCAGTCGAACCCGTGGAGCTGGCTGCTGCTCGGCCGGCCGGTGTCCTTCTTCTACGAGTCCCCGAAGGCGGGCCAGGCGGGCTGCACGGCCGCCGAGTGCGCCCGCGAGGTGCTGGGCATCGGCACCCCGGTGCTGTGGTGGGCGGGCATCGCCGCGCTGGCGTACTGCCTGTACCGGTGGGCGCTGCGGCGGGACTGGCGGGCCGGGGCGGTGCTGTGCGGCGTGGCGGCCGGCTACCTGCCGTGGTTCGGCTACCAGCAGCGGACGATCTTCCTGTTCTACGCGGTCGCGTTCGTGCCGTTCCTGGTGCTCGCGGTGACCATGATGATCGGCGCCCTGCTGGGCCCGGCCGGGGCGGGCCGGGACCGGCGGCTGATCGGCGGCGCGGCGGCCGGCCTGCTCGTGTTCGCCGTCATGTGGAACTTTTTGTACTTCTACCCCCTGTATACGGGTGAGACGATCCCGATGGACGACTGGCGTTCCCGGATGTGGTTCACCAGCTGGATCTGACCGATCGCGGGCACGGATGTGCCATCTGTGACCGAAGTGTCGTAGGTGCACGCATGTTCCGTGTTCTACCGTGGTGCGGTCTGCCATCGGCTGAACACTGGGGGGAACCGTGCACAGGGGCGTGAAGATCGGAATCGGCACCGTCGTCGCGGCGATGGTCGCCGTCGGCGGGTACGGCGTGTACAACATCGCCGACGCGCTGACCGGGAACGACAAGCCCAAGGGCCCGCGGACGGTGGTCGCCGGGTCGCCGAGCGACGAGCAGGCCGCGAACGCCGCCAAGGCGTTCCTCGCGGCCTGGGCCAAGGGGGACCTGGAGGCGGCCGGCGAGCAGACCGACCGGCCCGACACCGCCAATGCGGAGCTCGCCGCCTTCCGGGACAAGCTGAAACCGACCGCGATCACCCTCACCGCGGGCGGCCCGGCCGCCGCCCCGGCGGGCGCACCCGTCCAGGACTCGGCCAACGCGGCCAAGCCGGTGATGCGGGGCTTCTCCGCCAAGGTCGAGTTCGCGGGCAGCGGCAAGGCCTGGACGTACGAGGGCGTGCTGCCGCTGGTGAAGATGAGCGACGGCAAGGCCGCCGTGCAGTGGAGCCCCGCGGTCGTCCACCCGCACATGGCCACCGGCCGGACGATCGACGTGAAGCCGGTCTTCGCGCAGGCCTCCGAGGTCACCGACCGCAACGGAAAGCCCCTGACGGCCTTCCCGTCGCTGAACGGTCTGCTGGAGGGTTTCAAGAAGGGGACGGACGGCGACCCGGCGGGCGCCGGCAGCGCGGTGGTGATCACTGGCGCGCCCAAGCCCGAGCAGCTCTTCGTGATCACCGAGCCCAAGCCGGTGCCCTCGGTGAAGCTGACCCTGGACGCCAAGCTGCAGCAGGCCGCCGAGGAGGCGGTCAAGGAGCAGTCCAAGGGCGGCGCCCACAAGGCCTCGCTGGTCGCGATCGAGCCGAGCACCGGCAACATCCTGGCGTTCGCCAACGCCCCGCTCGGCGGCCAGAACCGCGCCTTCGCCGGCGGCACCGCGCCCGGCTCCACCATGAAGGTGGTCACCGGGGCCGCGCTGCTGGAAGCCGGCGTCACCCCGCAGAGCACGGTGGCCTGCCCGTCGTCCACCACGGCCGGCGGCCAGCCGGTCAAGAACGACTTCGACGGCGAGCACCCCTCCTACACGTTCAAGGACGACTTCGCGCAGTCCTGCAACACCGCCTTCATCAACGAGGGCAACAAGCGGCTCAAGGCCGACTCCCTGCCGAAGATCGCCAAGGAGGTCTTCGGGCTGGGTCTGGTCTGGCACACCGGTCTGGAGAACTTCGACACCGACATCCCGGTGCCGTCCAACATCAACGGCGCGCTGCCGGAGTTCATCGGCCAGGGTGCGATCCGCACCAACCCGCTGGCGATGGCCTCCGTCTCGGCCACCGTGCAGAGCGGGACGTTCCACCAGCCCGTCCTGATCGCCGGCAAGAAGGACATCGCCACGGCCTCCCGGCAGCTCAGCTCCTCGGTGCTGAGCGACCTGCGGTCGCTGATGCGCGCCGTGGTGACCGAGGGCACCGCCAAGGACGCCGTGGCCGGGATCCCCAACGTCTACGCCAAGACCGGCACCGCGGAGATCGACGGCAAGGACACCAACAGCTGGTTCACCGCCTACCGCGGGAACCTGGCGGTCGCCGCCGAGGTCGAGGGCGGCGGCCACGGCTCCCAGGCGGCCGCCCCGGCCGCGGCCAAGCTGCTGCGCATCGGCAACAACTGACGGGAGCACCCGGCGGCCGGGCGACCTCCCGGCCGCTCAGCCCCGGCCGTAGACGGCGGTGACGTTGTCGACGGCCGGGCGGGTGCGGCCGGCCGGGCCCGCGGCGAAGGCCTTCAGGACGTTCTCGGTGACCCGGCGCACCAGGTCGCCGGTCCGGGCGTCCATGCCGTGGTTGCCCCGGCCGCCGGGGCCCTGGGCGTCGAGCGCCTCCACCCAGCGCATGGTGCCGCTGGCGAACACCCCGGCCCCGCTCGGCGCCGTCCAGTAGGCGGTGTCGGCGAAGGACCGGCGGCCGTCGCAGACCACCGGCGAGTGGGCGACGATCTCGATCGGGCGCGGGGTGGGGAAGCCGGTGTTCACCCGGTCGTACTCGACGCCGACCAGGTGCGGGAAGGAGTCGCCCGCCTTCGCCCCGGTGCCCTCGAACACCCAGTGGCCGGGGGCGGTGACCACGTACGGGGCGTCCACCGGGTAGCCGTCGTAGATCACCCCCAGCAGGGAGCTCTCCGGGTCGGCGTCGGGGGCGTCCCGGAAGTCGTTGGTGGCGGGTCGGCCGGCACGGCGGCCCGGGTCGTCCTTCCAGGCGCCCTTGTAGCAGACCACGATCCGGTCCGGGCCGAGCTCGGAGGGCTCGTGGCGGACCCGGCGGAAGCAGCAGTTCGCGCCGAGCACCGCCAGGTTGGTGCCGGCGTCCCGGGCCGCGGCGACGTGCGCGCGCTGCTCCGGCGACCAGTACTCGTCGTGGCCGAGCGAGAGCACCGCCGTGGCGCCGCGCAGCAACTGCGGGTCGCGGGCCAGGTCGACGGTGGTGGTGTACGCCAGCGGCAGGCCGAGCCGCTCGGCCAGCGCGATCAGCGGCGCCTCGTACACCAGGAACAGCCCGGCGCCGTCGGCGTAGCGGTACGGGCGGTCGAAGGTGACCTGCAGGGAGCGGGTGGCCAGGCCGCCGGTGGGGCCGTTGTACAGGTTGTGGCCGCCCCACTCGTTGTAGGCCTGCCAGGTGGTGACCGCGTTGACCACCACCGTCCGGCCGGCGGTGGCGCGGGAGCGGACGGTGACCGGGACGAACCGGCTGCCGGAGCCGTCCTCGGCGTCCAGCCGCAGCAGGTAGCTGCCCTCGGGCCAGCCGCGGGTCTGCACGGTGGCGCTGCGCCGCCAGCCGGCGCGGACCATGCGGGTGCCGGCGTCGACGGTGGGGGCGGCCTGGCGGGTGCCCGGCAGCGGGTCGGAGTGCCAGACGAGCCGGGCGCGGGCGCCGCCGTACCAGCCCATCCGGTAGGCGCGGACGCGGAACGCCGGGGCGGTGGTCGACACGTACAGCCCGAAGGGCTCGCCGGGCAGGACGCTCACCCGGTCGGCGAAGCCCTCGATCGCCTCGGGCGCGCCGGGCTTGTCGATGCGCCAGTCGGCGTCCCCGGGCAGGGCGTTCTCGGCGGCGGTCGAGGACGGCGCGGGACGGGCCGCCGACGACTGCGGGGGCGGTGCGGTGCGCCCGTCCGAGGAGGCGGGCGAGGGGGCGCAGCCGGCCGGGCCCGCGGTGGCGGCCCCGACCGCCGCAGCGCCCGCCGCCAGCCCCAGGAAGCGCCGCCGGGCCGTGCCCGCCGGGCCGTCGCTCTGCGCCATCCGTCGCCCTCCGTCGTCCGCCCGTGGTTCCGCCGCCACGAGTTTTGTGGATCATCGTGGCGTACGGCGCGGGGCGCGCCGGACGGCGGGGTCAGACCTGGACGAGTCCGCTGCGCGGGGGCAGCGCGGCCGCCTCCGGTGGTTTCCAGGTCAGGGTGCGGGAGGCCAGCCGGGGCCAGATCACCAGCACCGCGGGCAGCGCCAGGTAGCCGAACCGGCCGGCCGGGGCGAGCACGAACGCTATGGCCAGGCCGGCCGCGAGCAGGTCGCAGGCGGCGATCGCCGAGGTCGGCGGGTAGGCCAGCAGCCAGAGCGCGACGGCCAGGCCGCCGAGGCAGAGCAGGCTGAGCGAGATGGTGTGCCCGACCGGGCCGAACCCGGCGAGGATCTTGCCGGGCAGCGGGCTGCCGGCCGGGGTCTGCACCGCCGCCAGGCCCAGCGGGAAGCGGACGACCTGCTCGCGCATCTCGGCGCCGTCGGCCACCGCGAACGGCAGCACCACCAGGGTGGCGGCGCCCACCGCGATGCCCGCGGCGCCGGCGGCCGGGCGCCGCCCGTACAGCCGCCAGATCAGCAGGGCGGCGACCGGCAGCGCCGGCCAGGCCGTCCATTTGAGGGTGCAGGCGAGGGCCAGCACCACACCGGCGCCGACCGTCCGGCCGCGGGCGGCGAGCGCCATGGCCAGGCAGCAGACGCCGATCAGCGGCAGGTCGACGCCGCCGACGGCGAGGGCGAGGCCGATCAGCGGCGAGGCGGTGAGCGCGGCGAGCGGCAGCAGCGGGGCGCGGTCCTGCGCGGGCCGCAGCAGCCACCAGCTGCCGAGCATGCACCCGAGGAAGGTCAGCGCGAACCAGATCCGGGCGTCGCCGAGGAGCTGGGTCACCGGTCCTGCGCTGCCGAGGACCGCCCGCGGCATGCCGAACAGCGTCATCGTCGGCAGGTACGGGTTGTAGTCGGCCGGCCGCACCGGGTCGGCGAGGTACGGGTCGCCGGAGTTCAGCAGCAGGTGGGCGGAGCGTTCGACCACCATCACCTCGGACTGGTGGCGCCCGTGCACGGCGAGCAGGACGAGCGGCAGCAGTACCGCGCCGACCAGCGCCACCGAGGCGGCCGCGCGCGGCCCGTACCGGCGCGGCAGCACCAGGCAGAGCAGCCCGGCGAGTCCGTAGGCGGGGGCCGCCAGGGTGCCCCAGAAGATCTGGTTCGACAGGTCGGAGACGAGCGGGAAGGCCGCGGCCCAGCCGGCTGCGACGGCGCAGCCGAGCAGTTGGACGCCGCGGTGGGCGACCAGCCGGCGGGCCGCCGGGCGCTCGTCCGACCGTGGTCCGGGCACCCGGGGAACGGGTGCCCGGCCGGCGCCGGGCTCGGCACGGCGCCGGAGCGCACGGCGCGCGGGCCGTGGCCGGTCGGACATCCGGGGGCTCACCATGGCAGAGAGGGTATGGGCTGAGTGGGTCGGTGTCCCGGTGCCCCGACGGTTGATGGTGTGCGTCCTGCCACAACGGAGCGGGTGGCACCCGGTGCCGCTGCGGCGGTGCGGGCAGGTCCGGGCTCCGGCGGGGGCGGCCGGGCGGTTGTCCGGGGTGTCCGGGGGTCAGCCTCCGGCGAGCACCGCCTGCAGGACCGAACGGGCGATGGGCGCGGCCAGGGAGCCGCCGGTGACGTCGGTGGCCTTGCTGTCGGCGATCACCACGGCGACCGCGACCGGGGGCACCCCGCCGGTGTCCGGGCGGGCCCAGCCGATGAACCAGGCGTAGGGGGTGTCGCCGTTGCCGGTGCCGTGCTGGGCGGTGCCGGTCTTGCCGCCGACGGTCGCGCCGGGGATGCGGGCTCTGCGGCCGGTGCCCTCCTCGACCACGTCGACCATCAGCTGCTGGACCTGGGCGGCGACGCCCGGGCTCATCGCCTGCCGGTAGAGCTCCGGGTGCATGACCTGGACGGCGGTGCCGTCGCTGCGGGTCAGCTTGTCCACGAGCTGTGGATGCATGACGGTGCCGTTGTTGGCGACCCCGGCGGCCACCATCGCCATGACCAGCGGGGTGGCGGCGGTGTCGTACTGGCCGATGGAGGAGAGCGCGACCTGCGAGGCGTTCATCCGGGTGTCGAAGTTCGACCGGGCGGCGCGCACCGGGACGTCCAGCGAGGCGTCGTTGAAGCCGAAGGACGCGGCGGTGGACGCCATCCGCTCCAGCCCGACCTGGACGCCGAGCCAGCCCATGGTGCTGTTGCAGGAGTTCACCATCGCCTCGTCCAGCGAGAGGCCGGCCTCGTCGCAGGCGCGGCTGTCGTTGACCAGCTCGGTGGTGGTGCCGGGCATCACGTACGGGTAGGGCGCGCCGGTCGGGGCGTGGATGTCGCGGACGGCGCCGGCGGAGAGGGCGGCCGTGGCGGTGACCACCTTGAAGGTGGAGCCGGGCGGGTAGATCTGCCGCAGCGCCCGGTTGAGCATCGGCTGATCGGTGTCGGCGCGCAGCCTCGTCCAGGCCTCGCGGTCGGCGGCGGAGGACCCGGCGAAGCTCCCCGGGTCGTAGGAGGGGGTGCTGGCGAGGGCGAGGATGCGGCCGGTGGCCGGTTCGATCGCGGCGACGGCGCCCTGCTGGCGGCCGAGGCCGCGCAGGGCGGCCTGCTGCGCGGCCGGGTCGATGGTGGTGTGGACGTCGCCGCCGGGGTTCTGCCGGCGGGCGACGGCGTCCCACACCGCCCAGCTGGACAGCCGCTCGTCGGCCCCGGACAGCAGGTCGTCGTAGATGCCCTCCAGCTGGCTGTTGCCGTAGACCTGGGAGGCGTAGCCGGTGACGGCGGCGAAAGCGGGGCCGTCGGTGTAGGTGCGCTTGTAGTCGTAGCGGCCGCCGGTCGGGGTGGAGCCGGTGACCGGCTCGCCCGCCACCAGGACGTTGCCGCGCGGCTGGTCGTAGCGTTCGACGGTGAGGCGCTGGTTGGCCTTGTTGTGGTTGAGCGCGTCGGCCTGGAAGATCTGCACCCGGGTGGCCTGGGCGGCCAGGGCGACGATCAGCAGCAGACAGAAGGTGCCGGCCCGGCGGCCGGTGGTGGAGATGCCGGGGCGGGTCTGCCCGTTGTCGCCGCGCCGGTTCACGTCCGGCTCCCCGGGCGGGGGCGGCGGGCGGTGTCGCTCATCCGCACCAGCAGCGCCACGATGATCCAGTTGGTGACCACCGAGGAGCCGCCCTGGGCGACGAAGGGCAGGGTCATCCCGGTCAGCGGGATCAGTGCGAGCACGCCGCCTGCCACCACGAAGACCTGCAGGCCGACGATGGCGGCCAGGCCGATCGCCAGCAGCCGCCCGAACGGGTCCCGCAGGGCCAGGCCGGTGGCGAAGCCGCGCGAGACCAGCAGCGCGTAGAGCAGCAGCACGGCGGTCAGCCCGGTCAGGCCGAGCTCCTCCCCCACGGTGGCGAGGATGAAGTCGGACTTGGCGGCGAAGCCGATCAGGATGGAGTGGCCGAGGCCGAGGCCCGCACCGAGCAGCCCGCCCCAGGCGAAGGCGAACAGCGACTGGGCGATCTGGTTGGGGCCCTGCCCGGCGGCGATCGAGCCGAGCGGGTCCAGCCAGTCGGTGACCCTGCCGTGCACGTGCGGCAACAGCCGTCCCACGCCGAAGGCGCCGACGGCGGCGAGGAACAGCCCGATCGCGATCCAGCCGCTGCGTGCGGTCGCCACGTAGAGCATCACCACGAACAGGCCGAAGAACAGCAGCGAGGTGCCGAGGTCGGTCTCCAGCACCAGGACGCCGACGAACGCCGCCCAGACCACCAGCACCGGGCCGAGCACCCGGCCGCGCGGGAGCTGGAACCACAGGATGCGGCGGCCGGTCAGCGCGAGCGCGTCCCGGTGGCCGGCGAGGTAGGCGGCGAAGAACACCGCGAGCAGGATCTTCGCGAACTCGCCCGGCTGGATGGAGAAGGCGCCGACGGTGATCCAGATCCGCGAGCCGTAGACCGGCGGGAAGAACACCGGCAGCACCAGCAGCACCAGGGCGGCCAGCGCGCAGATGTAGGCGTACCGCTGGAGCACCCGGTGGTCGCGCAGCACCACCACCGCCGTCAGGAAGAGCGCCACCCCGATCGCCGACCACAGCAGTTGGGAGAGGGCCGTGGAGGAGCCCGGTGTCGCGCGGTCCAGGCGGTAGATGACGACCAGTCCGATGCCGTTCAGCAGCACCGCGATGGGCAGCAGCAGCGGGTCCGCGTACGGGGCGCGCCAGCGGACGGCGGCGTGCGCGACCAGCGCCAGCCCGCCGAGCGCCGCGCCGTAGGTCGCGGCGTCGGGCGGCGGCCGGCCGTCGATGTTCACACCGACCTCGACGTAGCCGAACACCGCGATCAGCACCGCCCCGACGACCAGCAGCAGCTCGGTGGTGCGCCGGGTCGGGGGCATCGGGGCCGCGGTGGGCGGTGCGGCCGCCGGGGTGGTGGGTGTGGCCACGGCCGTCCTCGCAGGCGGGCGGGTCGGCGGCCGCCCGGGGCGGGCGGCCGCGGGGGGTCACTCGCCGGTGTGCGTCTTGGCCGCCTTGAGGGCCTCGAGGAGGTGCTCCTCCTGCTCCGCGCTGAGCGAGGTCTGCAGGATCTCGCCGCCGTACTGGCCGAGCGCGGGCACCACCTTGTCGGCGGTGGCGGAGCGGACGAGCATGAAGACGGCGGCGGAGCCGGGCTCCATCTTCTGCCCGACCTGGCGCATGAACTTGTCGTCCACGCCGGTGTCGGTGGCGGCGCCGACGGCCGCGCCGGTGGCACCGCCGACCGCCGCGCCGAGGAACGGCATGAAGAAGAGCAGGCCGATGACGCCGCCCCACAGGGCGCCGGAGGCCGCGCCGATGCCGGTGGTGTTCACCGCCTGGTGCAGCTTGACCTTGCCGTCCGCGCGGTGCTCGACGACGACGATGTCCTCCAGGTCGATCAGCTTCTGCTTCTGCAGACCGATGGCGGTGTCGCGGACCTGCTGCGCGGTGGCCACGTCGGGGTAGGCGATCGCGAAGAGATTGCTCACGCGCGGGGTTCCTTCCGAGTCGTCGAGCGTGCGGACCCGGTGCCGCACCGCTGCTGGTGGTCCGCAGCCTAACGAGGATTTGCCATATTTATATGGGATCGTGGCGGTGTGTCCGATATTCGGCCGCGGATCGGCCGGCCCCGGTCAGTCCGCCCGGCGGGCCGCCAGTGCCGAGGCCCCGGCCACCGCGGCCACCGCCAGCACCGCGGCGGCGGCGAGCGCCGGAAGCACGGTCGCCGACAGGTCGACCTCCCCGTGCTCGGCCCCGCGGACGAGCTCCCGGACCACCACATGGGCCGGCGCCCAGGGCGCCAGCAGCACCAGCACCACCGCCCCCACCGCGGCGACGATCCCGTACGGCCCGGTCGGCAGCACCGGACGGTTGCACAGGGCGCCCACCGCCAGCCCCAGCAGCAGGCACACCGCCGTGGCGGCGAGACCCGCGGCCAGCGCCGGGCCGGCACCCGCCTTCGACTGCCCGCCGGTGGCCAGGACGGCCGCCGTCCCGGCCGCACCCAGAACGGCGCCGACCGCGAGCGCCGCCAGCAGCGCGGCCCGGTGCACCCGCCGGGCGCCGGCCGCGGCGACCAGGCAGGCCCGGGAGGCCGACGGTTCCGCGGTCACCGCGCAGCGCACCAGCCACGCGGTGACCGGCAGCAGCATTCCCGCGCTCCAGGCGTGTCCGGCGAGCGGCTCGTCTCCCCCGGACAGGCCGAGGACCATCAGCAGCCCGTAGCCGAGCGCCGGCGGCACCCAGCGGTGCGAGCGCAGCAGCAGCTCCAGGTGGTAGCGGACCAGGGCGGTCACCGGGCCTCCTCCGGGACGGGCGGCACGTGCTCCGCGGCCTTCTCCTCCGCCGTCCCCGCGGCCCCGCTCCCGGCCTCCCGGACGGCCCCCTCGACGGCGGCGAGGCTGCGCACGTGCAGCCCGCGGCCGCCGGCCAGCAGGGCGCGCAGCAGCGCGTCGGAGTGGGCGGCGGACACCTCCAGCCGCGTCCCGCCGTCGGCGAGCGCGGTGCGGCGCGGCGACCCGGGCAGGTGCCCGGGCAGCGGCAGCGGGCTCTCCACCTCGATCCGCACGGCCGGCCCGCCGGCCCCGGCGTCCGCCACCGGGAGCAGCCCGGCACCGGCCACCTCGTACGCGGCGGTGGTGAGTCCGGCCAGCCGGCCGGGGTCGTGGTCGACGAAGAGCACCCGGCCGCCGCGGGCGGCGCGGTCGGCCGCGGCGTCGTCGAGCAGGGCACGGGCGGCCGGGTCGAGGCCCGTCCAGGCCTCGTCGAGGACCAGCAGGTCGGCGTCGGCGAGCAGGGCCTGGGCGACGGCGACCTTCTGGCAGGTGCCCTTGGACAGTTCGGCGAGCGGGGTGCGGGCACGGTCGGCGATCCCGAAGACGTCCAGCCAGTGCTCGGCCCGGCGGGCGGCCTCGGCGGCGTCGACACCGCGGATGCGTCCGGCGTGCCGCAGGTAGTCGCGGGCGTCGAAAGGCAGTGCGGGTGGGAAGCGTTCGGGGACGTACGCCCGGGACGGCGGCAGGACGGCCGCACCTTCGGTGGGCTGCTCGACCCCGGCGGCGATCCGCAGCAGCGTGGACTTGCCGCTGCCGTTCGGGCCGCCGATCCGCACCAGCTCACCCGGCCCGACGGCGAGCGCCACCCCGCGCAGGATCCACGGCCCGCGCCGCCCGTACCTCCGGCCCACCCCGTCGAGTCGCATGCGCCCCCCTCTCACGCGAAAGCCTAAACGTGCCGGACGGGGCGGGACAGGGCGCCCCGATCCGCACAATCCCCTTGGTTCGCACAGGCCCTGCACATTGGGTGAAGCGAACTGATGATCCATAGGATGCGCGCGTGACGACCATCAGACGACGAACGGCGACCCGCGCGGCGGGGCTGCTGTCAGCACTGGCGATATCCGCCGGCATGCTGCTCGGCACCCTCCCGGCACACGCCGACGAACCCAGCGGCTCCGCAGCCGCCAGCACCGAGGCGCCCAAGGTCGACCTCGTCCTCGACGTCAGCGGCTCCATGCGCGCCACCGACATCCAGGGCAAGAGCCGAATGTCGGTCGCCCAGCAGTCCATCAGCGAGGTCATCGACGCGCTGCCCGCGGAGACCGAGTTCGGCATCCGCACCCTCGGCGCGACCTACCCCGGCAACGACAAGGCCGAGGGCTGCAAGGACACCAAGCAGCTCTACCCGGTCGGGAAGACGAACAAGGTGGAGGCCAAGACGGCGGTCGCCACCCTGCGTCCGACCGGCTGGACCCCGATCGGCCTGGCGCTGCGCGGCGCCGCCCAGGACCTCGGCGACGGCCCGACCACCCGCCGGGTGGTGCTGATCACCGACGGCGAGGACTCCTGCGCCCCGCCGGACCCGTGCGAGGTGGCCCGCGAACTGGCCTCCCGGGGCATCAACCTGGTCGTCGACACGCTCGGCCTGGCCCACGACGACAAGACCCGCCAGCAGCTGCTGTGCATCGCCAACGCGACCGGCGGCACCTACACCGACGTGCGGACGAAGGAGCAGCTCACCGAGAAGGTGAAGCAGCTGGTCAACCGCGCGGGCGAGACCTATCGGGTGGCGCCCACCAAGGTGGCCGGCGCCGACGCCTGCCCCGACGCCCCGCTGCTGCGCCCCGGCGTCTACAGCGACCGGGAGAAGTTCTCCGAGCACCGGGTCTACCGGGTGCCGGTGAAGCCGGGCGAGGAGCTGCGCGCCTCGGTGAGCGTCACCCCGGACCGCGCGGTCGCCCGCGACTACGGGGTGCTGCTGCTCGCCACCGACACCGGCGGCCAGGAGCTCGTCCGCGGCACCGACGCGGGCAGCGGCCGCACCGATGTCGCCTCGACGGGTGTCCGCTGGTCGGCGCCCGCCCAGGACGAGGACGAGAAGCCCTCCTCCTTGCCCTCCGGCAAGGGGGCCGCGGAGCACGTGGTCTGCCTGGTCGTCAGCAACTCCTTCGCCGCGCAGGCGGGCGTGCAGGCCGAGCCCGGTCTGCCGCTGGAGCTGACCGTGGACGTCGCCAAGGCCTCCCCGGCACCGGACGGCCCGGCCATGGGCCTCGGCCGCGGCTGGATCCTGCTGCTGGTGCTGACCCTGGCGGGCCTGCTCGCCGGCCTGGTCTTCGGCTGGCTGGCGCGCTGGCGGATCGCTGTCTGGCGGGAGAACTGACGATGCGTGCTTCGACGATGCGTTCCCTGACGGTGCGTTCCGCGCTCGTCCGTACCGCGGCCGCGCTGCCGCTGGGCCTCGCCGCCCTGCTGGCGGCCGCCCCCTCCGGCGCGGCGGCCTCTCCGTCGCCGTCGCCGTCGGGCTCCGCGGGCAGCGCCCCGGTGACCACGGCCGGTACGACCTTCCTCACCGCGACCCCGCTGCCCGCCGGGCGGGCGGCCTCGGTGTCCGCCTCGACCGGTGACTACCTGTACTGGGCGTTCGCCGCGACCGAGGGCCAGACGAACACCGTGCACGTCACGGTGGCGCTGCCGCCGTCGGCGGACCGGCACGGGAAGCAGACCTGGTCGGTGGAGCTGTTCGACGGCCTGCGCCGCCGCCAGTCCTGCACGGCCGGGCCGCAGAACGCCACTGCGGACACCGGCACCCAGTCGGTCGCGATGAGCTGCACCCTGCGGCAGGTCCGTTCCTGGGCCGAGCCGTGGTCCGGCGACCCGCTGCCCGGCACGTACTACGTGCGGCTGTCGGTCGCGGACGTCCCGCAGCAGGACCTCGGCCTCGCCGCCCAGGTGCAACTGAACGTCACCGCCAAGGGCGGGGCGAACGACGCCCAGCCGGAGGGCGGCGAGCTGAAGGCGCCGCTGGTGCCTCCGGTCAACGCCGGCTCGACCGCGGCGCCGGGTGCGGCCGCCACGCCGAGCGCGGCGGCCTCGGCGTCCGCCCCGGCCTCGGCCGCGCCGGGCACCGCCAAGGTGGCCGCCCCGGCCGAAGCCGAGGAGCACTGGTACAGCGGTCTGTTCTCCGGCTGGAACACCCGCTGGTACTGGACCGTCGCCGGCGGCGCGCTGGCCGCACTGGCCGGCGTGTGGGGCTACACCCTGACCCGCCACCCGCGCGGCCGCCGGCCGGCCGGGCCGGCCCCGGTGCCTCCGCAGGCACCGGCACCGCAGCAGCCGCAGTACCGCAGCTGAGCCGTCCGGCACGGCTGCCCGAAGGGCCCGGCCGGGGCGACGTTCCGTCGCTCCGGCCGGGCCCTTTCGTGTTGGGCGGCCCCGGATCGTCCCGGGGCCGGCGTCCGCCGGGTCAGCCGACCGCGGCGGGCACGGGCCCGGCGTCCGGGGCGGGCTCCGGCTCGGCCGCCGGGGCGGGCGCGGACGGGCCGAGCGTGCGGACGGCGGCGACCAGCGGGGCGAGTTCCGGGCGGCGGCCGGCCGCGTCCAGCGCCTCGCGCAGGGCGTGGTCGTTGGTGGGCCGGGCCTGCTCCAGCAGATCGAGGCCGGCCCCGGTGACGTTGGTGTAGATGCCGCGGCGGTCGGTCGGGCAGAGGTACCGGGCCAGCAGGCCGCGGTCCTCCAGGCGGGTGACCAGCCGGGTGGTGGCGCTCTGGCTGAGGACGACGGCGTCCGCGAGCTGGGCCATCCGGAAGTGCCCGCCGTCGCCGTCGTGCTGCGCGCTGAGCACGTCGAGGACGGAGAACTCGCGCACGCTCAGGCCGTGCTCCGCCTGGAGGGCGCGCTCGATGTGCGCCTCGATCCGGCCGTGCAGGGCGGAGAGCGCGCACCAGCCGTGGGCCAGGCCCGGTTCGGGTCGCGTCATGGGGACCACTGTTCCCTTCGCTGCGGTGTCCCTCCAGGATAGACCGGTTCCGCAATATCCCGCGTTTGCAACTATCGGCGCCTGCAATTAATGTCGGAGCCCGTAAGCCCTGCACGCAACCATCGGAAGGCCCTCCATGCCTCTCGCACTCCTGGCGCTGGCCATCGGCGCCTTCGGCATCGGCACCACGGAATTCGTGATCATGGGGCTGCTGCCGCAGGTGGCCGGGGACTTCGGCGTCTCCGTCCCCACCGCCGGCCTGCTCACCACCGGCTACGCCCTCGGCGTCGTGGTCGGCGCCCCGCTGCTCGCCGTCCTCGGCACCCGGATCACCCGCAAGCGGATGCTGATGCTGCTGATGGGGCTGTTCATCGCCGGCAACCTGCTGACCGCCCTCGCCCCCGCGTTCGGCCTGGTCCTCGCCGGGCGGATCACCGCCTCGCTCGCCCACGGCGCGTTCTTCGGCATCGGTTCGATCGTCGCGGCCGACCTGGTGGCGCCGCAGCGCAAGGCCGGCGCGATCGCCATGATGTTCACCGGCCTGACGGTGGCCAACGTGATCGGCGTCCCGCTCGGCACCCTGGTCGGCCAGCAGATCGGCTGGCGGGTCACCTTCCTGCTGGTCGCCGCGCTCGGCGTGGCCGGACTGGCCGGCATCGCCGCGCTCGTCCCGGCCGACCACCGCTCCGGCTCCGGCTCGGGCAGCGGCGGCGGGCTGCGGCGCGAGCTGGCCGCCTTCCGCAACGTCCAGGTCGTACTGGCCATGCTGATGACCGTGCTCGGCTTCGGCGGTGTCTTCGCCGCGATCACCTACATCGCGCCGATGATGACCGAGGCCGCCGGCTACGCGGAGTCCTCCGTCACCTGGCTGCTCGTCCTCTTCGGGCTCGGGATGGTGGCCGGCAACCTGGTCGGCGGCCGGTACGCGGACCGGCGGCTGATGCCGATGCTGTTCACCACGCTCGGCGCACTCGCCGTCGTCCTGGCGCTGTTCTCCTTCACCGCCCACGACAAGGTGCTGGCCGCCGTCACCGTGCCGCTGATCGGGGCGCTCGGCTTCGCCACCGTCCCGCCGCTGCAGAAGCGCGTCCTCGACCAGACCGGCGACGCCCCGACCCTCGCCTCCGCCGTGAACATCGGCGCCTTCAACCTCGGCAACGCCCTCGCCGCCTGGCTCGGCGGCGCCGTCCTGACGGCCGGCCTCGGTGCCACCGCCCCCAACTGGGTCGGCGCCCTGATGGCCGCCGCCGCCCTCGCCCTGGCCCTCCTCTCGGCCGCGCTGGAGCGCCGACCGGCCCGTGGAACCGCTGCCGCCGTCCCCACCCCGGCCTCCGCCCCCGCCTCTGCCCAGCAGCGCGTCCCCGTCAGCCACTGACCGACCCGCCCGCACCGACCACCCGCACAACCGACCAGCATCACCGGAGCACCTCATGAGCCCCCTCACCACCGCCGACGCCGACCTCCTGATCTCCGCCGCCCACCGTGCCGCCGAAACGCAGGGCGTCCGGATCTCCGCGACCGTCCTGGACGCCGGAGGCCACCTGCTGGCCTTCCGCCGCGACGACCGGGCCGTCCTGATCGCCGGCGAGACCAGCACCCGCAAGGCCTACACGGCACTGCAGCTGGACACGCCCACGGCCGACCTGGTCGACGCCGTCAAGCCGGGCGCCCCCTTCCACACCCTGCCGACCGCCCTCGACCGGCCGCTGCTGTTCATCGCCGGCGGCATCCCGCTGCACCGCGACGGCCGACTGGTCGGTGCGCTAGGCATCGGCGGCGGCGCACCCGGGCAGGACCACGGCTTCGCCGTCTCGGCCGCGGCCGAGGCCCGGCTCGCCTGACCCTCCCTCAGGGGTGCCGCCGTTCGACGGCGGCACCCCTGAGGCGTGCGCGGCCGGATGTTCGGTCCCCTCGGCAACACTGCCGGGGCTCGCCCGCCGAGGACCGTTCGGCAGCCGGCGTCCGGTGACACCGGGCCAGCGGTCTGGACCAGTTGACTTCGAGTGCACTCCAGCGTCCAAACTGCTGCCCGCGGAACGCAGTTGGCGGCCCGCGGAAGGAGACGGCATGCAGTACCGCACGATCGGCACCGACCCGAGGACCAACCGCGAGGTCAGTGTGCTCAGCCTCGGGGCCATGCTGATGGGAACGCTGACCGACGAGGCCACCTCGTTCGCCGTACTGGACCGCTACGTCAAGGCCGGCGGCACCTTCATCGACACCGCCAACAACTACGCCTACTGGATCGACGACAGTCAGGGCGGCACGAGCGAGGAACTCATCGGCCGCTGGCGCCGCAGCCGGGGCATCACCGACGAGGTGGTGATCGCCACCAAGCTCGGCGCCCGGCCGCTCGCCCCCGGCACCGGTTACGTGGAGAACGGCGAGGGCCTGTCGGCCGGGACGATCCGGGAGCAGTCCGAGCGGAGTCGGCAGCGGCTAGGCGTCGAGAAGCTCGACCTGCTGTACGCGCACGTCGAGGACGCCGGGGTGCCGTTGGCCGAGACGGTCGGGGCCTTCGGCGCACTGGTGAACGAGGGGGCCGTGGGCCTGCTGGGCGTCAGCAACCACTGGACCTGGCGGGTCGAACGGGCCCGCAACCTCGCGGCGGCGGCCGGAGTGCCCGGGTACGAAGTGCTCCAGTACAGCCACAGCTACTTCCGCCGCCGGGCCGACCTGCCGGGCGCGCTCACCACCGACGGCGACCCGGGCGCGGTCGCGGGCGACCTGCTCGGCTACGTCCGGGAGAACCCCTCGCTCGCGCTGGTGGCGTACTCGCCGCTGCTCGGCGGCGGCTACGTCCGGGCGGACAAGCCGCTCGGCCCGGCCTTCGACCACGCGGGCACCCGCGCCCGGCGGGCCGTGCTGACCGAGGTGGCGGCCGAGACCGGAGCCGCCGCCAACCAGGTGGTGCTGGCCTGGCTGATCGGCGGCGAGATCCCGGTCGTCCCGCTGGTCGGCGCCTCCTCGGTGGCCCAGCTGGACGAGAGCCTGGCCGCCGTCGACCTCACCCTGACAGCCGACCAGCGGGCCCGGCTCGACGACGCCCACTGACCGCCCCGCCGCCCCCGGGGAAGCCCGGCCGGCACATCGCCGCCGAAGCGCCAGCGCTCCCGGGGCAGTTGCCGTGCTTCCCTGCCGTACGAACGCTCAAAGGCCCTTCCGGGCAATCCCGGAAGGGCCTTTGACATTGGGTGGAGCTGAGGGGATTCGAACCCCTGACCCCCTCGATGCGAACGAGGTGCGCTACCGGACTGCGCCACAGCCCCAACGAGAAAGAACTCTATCACCTCTGCGGACCGGCTCGTGACCAGCGCCGCGAGGCGCGGCGCCCCGCCGTCCGCAGGGGCGGAGGCGGGGCGCCGGGGTCATTCGTTGGCGGCTCGGGCCCTCGGAGCGCAGTCCGCCTCCGGCGGGGGTGCGGCCGCCTCGGCGTACTGGTCGAACAGCGGGGTGCGCCGGGCCTCGGCCGGGCGGCCGGAGTCGCGGACCCCGGGTGCGGCGAGGTCGAGGCCGCGGGTGACCCGGGGGGCGACCGGCGCGGTGACGTAGGTCGGCAGCGGGACGGGCACCGGCTTCCAGGAGTCGGCGCCGGCCGGGCCGCGCTCCCGCATGCCGTCGACCCACTCCTCGTGGTCGGTGGCCTCGGCGACGGCGGTGGCCGGCGAGGCGGCGGGCGTGCCGTGCACCGGGGCGTCGCCGGCCAGCCGCAGGTGCGGGCGGCCGGGCCCGTCGGCGGCGTGCGCCGCCTCGTGCACCGCGGCCGGGCGGGCCGGCTCCGGCTCGGCAACGGGCTCCGGCTCGCGCTCCCGCTCGCGGGCGCGCAGCCGTTCGGCGGCCTGGGCGGCGCGGACGCGGTCCAGCTTCACCTCGTAGCGCTGGCGCTCCAGGCGGCGGAGGTGGCCGATGTAGAGGGTGAGCAGGACGGCGGGCAGTGCGGGCACCCAGATGAAGGCGATGCCGGCGACGGCCGCGACCACTGCGCCCAGGGCGAAGGCCAGGAAGAGCGCGGTGACCATGCGGCGGCGGCGGGCGAGCAGCTGGGCGCGGCGCTCCGGGGCGTGGCGGTGCACGGGGCGGTCGGCGTGCGCCTCGACGCCCGTGACCTGCACCTCCGGCGGGCGCGGACCGTCGGCGGCCTGCGGCTCCACCGGACGGGAGGCGGTGGGACCGTCCGACGGCCCGTCGGACGCCTCCGGCACCCCGGACGGTTCGGACATGCCGGAGGCCGGCGCGTCGTCGGCACCGGTGGTGCCGTCCGCGCCGGTCCCGCCGTCGGCGGAGTCGTCGGAGAGGGACCTCGATGCACGCCGCTCCAGCGCCGACCGGCCGGCCAGCAGGCGGATCGCGGTACTGAAGCGTTCCGTCGGACGCGACTCGTTGAGCTCGTCCTGCCTGCGGAGCCACATCGGCACCAGATAGGCGGCCCAGGCTCCCACGATGACCGCGTAGATAAGGCCGCTACTGCTCACGATTCACACGGTACGGGGGCATGCTGAGGCCTGGCAGCAATTTGGCGCGGCGTGTCGTGTGATCAAGCTGATTCTCCGACTATTTTGCCGGTGTTTGCCACCACTCGACCCGCGGCCCGATGCCATATCGATATCTATTTCGAACAAATATTCAATTAGTTCTCGGAGGTGCACTCCTGACGGAACGCCAGCGCGCCAGCATGCCCTCCGGCACCTCCTCCGCGGTCAGCGCGTACACCAGGTGGTCGCGCCAGTCGCCGTCGATGTGGAGATAGCGGGGGCGCATTCCCTCCTCGCGGAAGCCGAGTTTCTCGACGACCCGGCGGCTCGGCCGGTTCTCCGGCCGAATGCACACCTCGATGCGGTGCAGTCCGAGCGTGCGGAAACAGTGGTCGACGGCGAGGGCGACGGCGGTCGGCATGATGCCGTGGCCGGCGACCTCCTCGTCGATCCAGTAGCCGACGTTGGCGGAGCACATCGAGCCCCAGGTGATGCCGCCGACGGTGAGCTGGCCGACCAGTCGGCCCCGGAACAGCACCACAAAGGGCAGCATCCGCCCCGCCGAGGCCTCGCCCCGCAGGTAGCGGACCATCTGCCGGTAGCTCGGCCGGGCGACCCCGCCGCGGCCGGCCGGTGGCGGGGGCACGGTCGCCTCCCAGCGCCGCAGCCAGTCCCGGTTGCGGCGGCTGACCTCCTGCCAGGCCCGCTGGTCGCGGGCCCGGATCGGGCGCAGCACCACGTCGCCCTCGGTCAGCTCGACCGGCCAGCCGGCGCTCAGCTCTCGCTCCGCGCGGTGGCGTCGGGCCGCGGGTGGTCGCCGCCGCGGAGCTGGTCGACGGCGTGCGCGAGGAGCGGCTCCAGGACGGCCAGGCCGTCCCTGACGCCGCCGGTGGAGCCCGGGAGGTTGACGATCAGGGTCCGTCCGGCGAGGCCGGCGAGGCCGCGGGAGAGCGCCGCGGTGGGCACCTTGTCCCGGCCCCGGGCGCGGATCGCCTCGGCGATGCCGGGGATCTGCCGGTCGATCACCCGGGCGGTCGCCTCCGGGGTGAGGTCCATCGGGGAGATGCCGGTGCCGCCGGTGGTGAGGACGACGTCGTAGCCGGCCGCGACGGCCTCGCGGAGCGCCGCCTCGACGGGGTCGCCGTCCGGCACCACGCGCGGGCCGTCGGCGGTGAAGCCCATCCGGCGCAGCCCCTCGACGAGCAGCGGGCCGCCCTTGTCCTCGTACACGCCGGCCGAGGCGCGGTTGGAGACGGTGACGGCGAGCGCGCGCCCGGCGGGGGCGGTCACCGGGCGTCCTCGCGGGCCCAGTCGCCGCTCTTGCCGCCGGTCTTGGTGAGCACCCGGACGTCCTGGATCGCGGCGGCCTTGTCGACCGCCTTGACCATGTCGATGACGGTCAGTCCGGCGACGGCGACGGCGGTGAGCGCCTCCATCTCGACGCCGGTGCGGTCGGCGGTCCGCACCGTGGCGGTGATCTCGACGGCGTCGTCGGTGACGGCCAGGTCCACCGTGACGCCGGAGATGGCGATCGGGTGGCAGAGCGGGATCAGCTCCGGGGTCTTCTTGGCGCCCATGATCCCGGCGATCCGGGCGACGGCGAGGGCGTCCCCCTTGGGCACGCCCTCGCCGCGGAGCAGTTCGACCACCTTGGGGGCGACGGTGACCCGTCCGGCGGCGACCGCGGTGCGGACGGTGGTGGCCTTCTCGGAGACGTCGACCATGCGGGCGGCGCCGGTGTCGTCGACGTGCGTGAGGCGGTCGCCGGGTGGTGTCTCGGTCACGGGGTGCTCCAGTGGCGCGGGTCGAATACCGCGCTACCGTACAACCCCTGCGGCGTCAGTCCGTGAGAAGGACCACGTCCACGCCGCTGCCGGCCGGCAGGACGGTGGTGTCCTCGGGGACGGTGATCAGGCAGTCGGCCAGCGCGAGGGCGCCGACCAGGTGCGATCCCGCGCCGCCGACCGGGGTGACGGTGCCGTCCGCGCCGTACCGGCCGCGCAGGAACTGCCGCCGCCCGGCGGGTGACGCGAGGTCCGCGGTGCAGACCGCCCGGACGACGGTGCGGTGCACGTCGGGGGCGCCGAGCATGGTGCGGATCAGCGGCCGGACGAACAGCTCGAAGGAGATGTAGGCGCTGACCGGGTTACCGGGCAGGGCGAGCAGCGGGACGCCGTCCTTGCCGATCCGGCCGAAGCCCTGCGGCTTGCCGGGCTGCATGCGCAGCCGCCGGAAGTCGACGCCGCCGAGGTCCTCCCCGCCGTGCAGCGGCTGCAGGGCCTCCTTGACCACGTCGTACGCGCCGACGCTGACGCCGCCGCTGGTGACGATCAGGTCGGCGCGGCCGAACTGCTCCTGGAGCACCCGGCGGAGCACGGCCGGGTCGTCGGGGACGCCGCCGATCCGGGTCACCTCGGCACCGGCGGCGCGGGCGGCCGCGGTGAGGGTGAAGCTGTTGGAGTCGGAGATCCGGCCGGGGCCGATCGACTCGCCGGGCTGGACGAGTTCGCTGCCGGTGGAGAGCACGGCGACGCGCGGGCGGGGGTGGACGGCGGCGGTGCCGCGGCCGATCGCGGCGAGCAGGCCGACCTGGGTGGGGCCGAGCAGGGTGCCGGCGGTGAGCACGGTGGTACCGGCGGAGATGTCGCTGCCGCGGCGCCGGATGTGGGCGCCGGGGGCGACCGGGCGGAGCAGTTCGACCCGCTCGTCGGCGACGGGCGCGGTCATGGCGTCGGCCGGGGTGCCGGTGCCGGTGCCGCCGTCGGTCCACTCGACCGGGGCGACCGCGTCGGCCCCGGGCGGCACGGGCGCACCGGTCATGATGCGGGCCGCCCGGCCCGGGCCGACCTCGGGGAGCTCGCCGGCGCCGGCCGCGATGTCGCCGACCACGGCGAGCACGGCCGGGGCGCCGTCGGAGGCGCGCACGGCGTAGCCGTCCATCGAGCTGTTGTCGAAGGGCGGCAGGTCGACGGCGGCGGTGACGTCGGCGGCGAGCCGGCAGCCCTGGGCGTCGAGCAGGTCGAGCTCGACGGGCGGCAGGGGTGCGATCCCGGTGAGGACGTCGGCGAGGTGCTCGTCGACGCTCCACGTCCTGGGCGGTGCCGGGGCCCCGGCGTCCTCGCAGCAGGGGTCGTTGCTGCCGTGCGCGGGGCCCGCGGTCATCGCCTCACTCGCTTCCTGGTGGGTCAGCCGTTCATCTCGGTGGCGACGAACTGCCGGAGGAAGTCCCGGAACTCGGGGCCGAGGTCCTCGCGCTCGCACGCCAGTCGGACGATAGCGCGAAGGTAGTCGGCGCGGTCGCCGGTGTCGTAGCGGCGGCCCTTGAAGAGCACGCCGTGGACGGGGCCGCCGTCGGCCTCGCCGCGGCCGGCCAGCTCGCGCAGCGCGTCGGTCAGCTGGATCTCGCCGCCGCGGCCGGGCGGGGTCTTGCTGAGCACCTCGAAGACCGTGGGGTCGAGGATGTAGCGGCCGATCACCGCGTAGTTGGACGGGGCGTCCGCGGTGTCGGGCTTCTCGACCAGGTCGGTGATCCGGAAGACGTCGTCGCCGAGGCCGTTCGGCTTGACGGCGGCGCAGCCGTAGAGGTGGATCTGCGAGGGGTCGACCTCCATGAGGGCGACGACGGAGCCGCCGAGCTCCTGCTGGACCTCGATCATGCGGGAGAGCAGCGGGTCGCGCGGGTCGATCAGGTCGTCGCCGAGGAGGACGGCGAAGGGCTGGCCGGCGACGTGCTGCTCGGCGACGAGGACGGCGTGGCCGAGGCCCTTGGGGTCGCCCTGGCGGACGTAGTGCATGTTGGCGAGCTGGACGGACTCCTGGACGCGGCGGAGCCGGTCGTGGTCGCCCTTGCGGGCGAGCAGCTCCTCGAGCTCGTAGGCGCGGTCGAAGTGGTCCTCCAGGGCCCGCTTGTTGCGGCCCGTCACCATCAGTATGTCGGACAGGCCGGCTGCCGCGGCCTCCTCGACGACGTACTGGATCGCCGGCTTGTCGACGACCGGCAGCATCTCCTTGGGTGTCGCCTTGGTCGCGGGCAGGAAGCGGGTCCCCAGGCCGGCAGCGGGCACGACGGCCTTGGTGACTGGGGTGCGGGCGTGCGTCTTCGTCATGCGTCGACCTTACTGAGGCGTTTCGGTGCCCTCTGAGAGCGAGGTGAGTCGGGTCTTAAACCCCGTCCCGAGCAGCGGCCGTGGCGGCAGCGGCCGCAGCGGTGCGGGCCTGGCCGACGGAGGTGAAGGTGGCCTCCTCGCCGGCACAAGCGGACACACTACCCGGGATTTCCGCGGCCCCTGCGAGTCCCTCCGCCCTCCTCCTGGACCACGCGGCGGCGGCCGGGGCCGCGGGCACCGCCGGCACGCTCTCGACCGGGGCGCCGCGCCAGCAGTCGCCGCCGGCCCGCCGGGCCTCGCCCAGGGCCCGGTCGGCGGCGCGCAGCAGCAGGGCGGCGTGCGAGCCGTCGCGGGGCAGGACGGCGATGCCGACGGAGGCGGTGAGGCCGTTCCCGCGGGCGGTCGCGGTTGCCGTGGCCGGATCTTCCGACCGGGCGCCGGCCCCGCGGGCGGAGCCGTTCGCGGACCAGTCCAGCAGCCGGTGCCGGCGGACCGTCCAGCAGAGCCGCTCGGCGACCTGGACGGCCCCCTCGGCGCCGGTGTCGGGCAGCAGCACCAGGAACTCCTCGCCGCCGTAGCGGCCGAGGGTGTCGGAGCGGCGGATCTCGACGGCGAGCCGCTGGGCGAGGTCGCGCAGCACGGCACCGGCCCGGCTGCGGCCGTGCTCGGCGACGACCGCGTCGAAGCCCGCGATCTCCAGCATCAGCAGGGCGAGCGGGCGGCGTTCGTCGGCGGCCTCGGCCCGGCGGGCGCGCTCGATCTCCTTGTCCAGGGTGATCTGCAGGTGGCGGTAGTTCCACACGCCGGTGAGCGGGTCGCAGGAGGCGGTGCGCTGGAGTTCGTCCCGCTCCCTGCGGAGCTCGGCGACCCGGCCCTGCAGGGCGGCCTCGCGCTCGGCGGCCGCGGCGGCGCTGCGGCGCAGGCGCAGGCCGAGCAGGCCGGCCCCGGCCAGGGCGGGGGCGCTCAGCCCGGCGAGGGCCTGGACCAGGAGCGGAGTGGACATGTGGGGCCTTCCGCATGTCAGGCTCTGGGCACCGATCGGTGCCGAGCTGTGGGGAACCCTTGACTGCCAATCCATTGCACAACGACAAGGCCGCTCTGAGGTCACGCCTGCTGGCAGGACGTCGTGAGCTGTCACCCACTCGGCGGGCATCGGCGGCGGAAGGGCTGGCCGCGCGGGCGGCCGGGCTGGCCGAGCCGGGGTGGACGGTGGCGGCGTACGTGTCGGTCGGCGGCGAGCCGGGCACCGGGCCGCTGCTGGACGCGCTGGCGGCCCGGGGGGTGCAGGTGCTGCTGCCGGTGCTGCTGCCCGACAACGACCTGGACTGGGCGCGGTACGAGGGGCGCCGGGCGCTGGCCCCGGCCTCCCGGGGGCTGCTGGAGCCGACCGGCCCGCGGCTGGGGCCGGACGCGGTGTGCGGGGCGCGGCTGGTGCTGCTGCCCGGTCTGGCGGTGGACCGCCGGGGCGTGCGGCTGGGCCGGGGCGGCGGCAGCTACGACCGGGTGCTGGCCCGGCTGGCGGCGGCCGGGGCGCGGCCGCTGCTGGCGACGCTGCTGTACGAGGAGGAGCTGCTGGAGCAGGTGCCGGGCGAGGAGCACGACCTGCCGGTGGACGCGGTGGTGACGCCGTCCGGCGTGCACCGCTTCCGCGGGGGCGCCGGCTGAGCGGCGCCCCCGCGGTGGGTCAGCCGCTGGTGAGCGTCATGGTGTGCTCGGTGGCCTTGGTGACGGCGTCCGCGGAGTAGGCCCAGGGCAGCAGTTCACCCTTGGCCCACAGCTCGGTCTGGTCGTTGTAGTTGCTGTGGAAGGCGTGGCCGGAGGCGCCGCCGACGTTGATCCAGCGGGAGGCGTCGAAGTCGCTGAGGTCCACGACCATCCGCATCGAGGGGATCCAGTCGACCTGGTACCCGGCGGCGGCGTTCCAGCCGGCGGCGTTCACCGCGGCGCTGCCGCCGGAGAGGCGGTAGGGGCCGCGGTTGAGCAGCCGGTGCACGAAGCCGGAGGCGATCGAGGAGTCGTCGCTGCCGAGCGTGTTCTCCTTGAGCGTCAGGGTGTGCAGGCGGCCCCAGCTCCAGGTGGAGATGGACTTGCCGAGGTAGGCGGTGAGGTCCTGGCGGGCGTTCTTCATCGCCTGGGCGAGCAGGTTGTTCAGGCCGTGCTGCGGCAGGTGGTCGGAGTCGATGTAGTTCCACCACTTGCTGTCGGGCTGCGCGAGCTGGGTCCGCACGACCTCCGTCCAGCGGTCGCCGCCGTCCGGCTGGGCCTGGTCGGGCTTGCGGGTGCCGCACTCGGTGACGGGCTTCACCTCGCCGTTGACCGCGTCGTCGGGCAGCGTCGAGTTGGACTTCTGACGGACCAGCAGGCAGTCGCCCTCGGCGCGCAGCGAGGCCGGGAGCTTCTGGCCGAAGGCGAGGGTGAGCAGGGCCCGCCAGACGCCGTTGTAGTAGGCGGCGGCCGCCGAGTCGGCGTCCTGGTGGTAGTTCCAGTCCTTGAGCAGGTCCTGGGCCTCGCGGACGTACGGGTCGCTGATCTTCACCTTGAGCAGCAGCGGGACGAGGGTCCTGGCCATCACGCTGGTGTTGTCCAGCTGCATGGCCTGCATGTCGTCCGGGGAGATCTTGCCGCCGTTCTTGAGCTTGCCCTCGATCTGGTCGGTGACCTCCTTGGCGCGGGTGCCGTACTCCCAGTCGGTGGTGAGGGTGTACGGGTAGCCGCTGCCGGCCACGGCCTGGTTGGCGGTGACGATGTAGCCGGCGGCCGGGTTGAGGCTGTAGGGCAGCGACTTGAAGGGGATCGGCTCCTTCTTCCAGTCGTAGGCCGAGTCCCAGCCCGGGGCGGGGTAGCGGCCGTCGCCCTTGCCGCGGACGGGGATGACGCCCGGGGTCTGGTAGCCGATGTTGCCCTTGGTGTCGGCGTAGATCAGGTTCTGGGCGGGGACGGCGAAGTCGGCGGCGGCCTTCTGGAAGTCCTTCCAGTCGGCGGCGCGGTCGAGCTCGAAGACGGCGTCCATGGTCCTGCCCGGGGTGAGGGCCGTCCACTGGAGGGCGACGCCGTAGCCGCTGGCGCGGTCCGGGGCGGCGTTGCCGGCCGGGGCGTAGGTGCCGACCTTCTGCTGCTCGGAGGACTGGTCGGAGATCAGCGGGCCGTTGACCGTGGTGCGGACGGTGATGGTGCGGTCCTCGCCGCCGGCGACCTTGATGGTCTCCTTGCGGGTCTGGAACTTCACCTCCTTGCCGTCGCGCAGGTAGGTGTCCGGGCCGGTGACCTTCTCCAGGTAGAGGTCGGTGACGTCGGCGCCGAGGTTGGTGAAGCCCCAGGCGATGTCCTTGTTGTGGCCGATGACCACGCCGGGGGTGCCGGCGAAGGTGAAGCCGGCGACGTCGAAGCCGCACTTGGGGCCGACGGTGCGGCAGTGCAGGCCCATCTGGTACCAGACGGACGGCATGCCCGGGCCGAGGTGCGGGTCGTTGGCGAGCAGCGGCTTGCCGGTGGTGGTGTGGCTGCCGGAGACGACCCAGGAGTTGGAGCCGATGCCCTGGCCGTCCGGGCCGAGCAGCAGCGGCAGGGAGGCGCTCTTGTCGGCGATGCCCTTGAGCGCGGCCTGGGTGGCGGTGCGGCTCTGGGTGGTGCCGGCGGTGCTGTTGCCGCCGCTTCCGGCGGTGCCGGTGGTGCCCGTCGTGGTGGCGCCCGCGGAGGCGGTGTCGCCGGCCGGACGGTAGGTGCCGTCGGCGGCGAGGCTGCCGGCCTTGACGATGGTGCCGTTGCGGTCGAACGGGTACGCCGGGTAGAGCTGCTCGATCTCCTCCTGCTGGAAGTTCTGCGCCAGCAGCGAGCGGTCGACCTCCTCGGTGAGGTTGCCGGAGAGGTTCCAGGCCATCGCCTTCAGCCAGGCCACCGAGTCGACCGGGGTCCACTTCTCCGGCTTGTAGCCGCTGGTCACCGCGCCGAGCAAGGCGTACTCGAGGGAGGCGCCGGCCCCGCCGGGGTGCTCGGCGAGCCAGGCGTTCACGCCGTCCGCGTAGGCCTGCAGGTACTTCTTGGTCTCGGCGGACAGGACGGTGTCGTACTCCTGCTGCGCGACCTGGCGCCAGCCCATGGTGCGCAGGAAGGCGTCCTTCTCGACCTGGCCGGAACCGAACATTTCGGACAGCCGGCCGGCGGTGATGTGCCGTCGGACGTCCATCTCCCAGAAGCGGTCCTGGGCCTGCACGTAGCCCTGGGCGCGGAAGAGGTCCTCGGAGGTGTCCGCGTAGAGCTGCGGCACGCCCTTGTCGTCGCGCTTCACGTCGACCGGGGCGGCCATGCCGGAGACCCGGACGGTGCCGGTCAGCTCCGGGAAGGACGCCCGCACGGTGTGGACCGCCCAGTATCCGCCCCCGCCCAGCCCGGCGATCAGCACCACGGCCAGCACGATCACGATCAGACGGGCGCGCCGGAACTTCTTCGAGCGGGGCATCTGGGTCCTTGACTGGGGTCGTGGCGGCGGTGACAGCTCACCACATTAGGTCGGCTCAGGTGGCGGACGTGCACCGGGGACGCCCACGGTTGGAACAGAGGGGACGATACCCCGGCCGGGCGACCGGGAGGGAAGGCCGAGGGGCCTCATTCAAAGATCAAGTAAAATGTTAGACTGAGTAACGACTCATCAGCCCCTCCTGCCCACCGAGGTGCCCCTGCGTGACCGTCGACCGCCTGAACGCGTTCCTGCTCGAGTTCTCCGCGATCCTCCTGGTCGCGGTGGTCGCCGTGCGCATCTCCACCCGCTCCGGGCTGCCCAGCCTGCTGATCTACCTGGGCATCGGCGTCGCCCTCGGCCACAACGGCCTCGGCCTGGTCTTCGACAACGTCGCCCTCGCCCAGGTCCTGGGCTACGCGGCGCTGGTGGTCATCCTGGCGGAGGGCGGCCTGAAGACCAGCTGGCGGGCGATCAGACCGGTGATGCCCGCCGCCACCGTCCTGGCCACGTTCGGCGTGGCCGTCAGCGTCTTCGTGACCGCCGCCGGCGCCCACTGGCTGATCGGCCTGGACTGGCGCACCGCCCTGCTGCTCGGCGCGATCGTCTCCTCCACCGACGCCGCCGCGGTCTTCTCGGTGCTGCGGATGGTGCCGCTGCCGCGCCGGCTCACCGGCCTGCTGGAGGCGGAGTCCGGTCTGAACGACGCGCCGGTGGTCATCCTGGTCGTCGCCTTCGCCACCGCAGGCCCGGCCGACCCCTGGTACGTGCTGGTCGGCACCATCATCGGCGAGCTCGCCGTCGGCGCCGCGGTCGGCTACGCGGTCGGCCGGCTCGGCGCCTTCGGCATCAAGCACGTCGCCCTGCCGTCCTCGGGCCTCTACCCCATCGCCGTGATGGCACTGACCGTGCTGGCCTACGCGGGGGGCTCGCTGCTGCACGGCTCCGGCTTCCTCGCCGTCTACACCGCAGCGGTGATCCTCGGGAACTCCAAGCTCCCGCACGGCCCAGCCGTCCGCGGTTTCGCGGACGGTCTCGCATGGATCGGGCAGATCGGCATGTTCGTCCTGCTCGGCCTGCTGGTGACCCCCAGCGAGATGGGCTCGGCGCTCGCCCCGGCCCTGGTCAGCGGTGCGGTCCTGGTCTTCCTCGCCCGCCCGGCCTCCGTCCTGCTCTCGCTCACGCCCTTCCGGCTGCCCTGGCGGGAGCAGGCGCTGCTCAGCTGGGCCGGCCTGCGCGGCGCGGTGCCCATCGTGCTCGCCACCATCCCGATGGTGGCGGCCGCGCCCCGGGCGCAGGAGGTCTTCAACATCGTCTTCGTGCTGGTCGTGGTGTTCACCCTGGTCCAGGGGCCGACCCTGCCGATGGTGGCCCGCGGGCTGAGGATCGGCGAGGGCGACCTCGGCCAGGACCTCGGCATCGAGTCCGCGCCGCTGGAGAAGCTGCACGGACACCTGCTGTCGGTCTCGCTCTCGCCCGAGTCGAAGATGTCCGGCGTCGAGATCGGCGAGCTGCGGCTGCCCAAGGGCGCGGCGGTCACCCTGGTCGTCCGGGAGGGCAGCAGCTTCGTGCCCGAGCGCACCACCATCCTGCGGGCCGGCGACGAGCTGCTGGTGGTCACCACCGAGGAGGTCGGCGAGGCCGCCGAGCGCCGGCTGCGCGCGGTGGACCAGGGCGGCAAACTCGCGGGCTGGCTGCGCGGACGGTGAGCCCGGGGCTCACCACCGGCGCGCGGGGTGTGAGATGCCTTGCATCGCAAGCCTGCACAGGCCCCGCTGCCATATAATCGATCGATACGGAAGATCTACACCTAGAAAACCCGCAACATCTGCCTGATGCAGAGTTGGCGCGACCGCTCGGCGGCCGCGGTCCGCAGCACACAGCCTGACGTCGGCGAGCGCACACCCCGCAGCCGGCCGGACCCGGTATCTACCCCGGTCGACGCGCGAGAGGACGACTCTCGGCGCCGTCGGGGCCCACCCGTTCCCCGGCGCGCTACCAGGCAGCAGGAAGGACCGACCGTGACGGCCCGCCGAACGGTCGAAGACCCCCTGTCCCCCGGCACGCCCGCGCCCGCCGCGCCCGCCCGGGTCGGATACGCGGCACTGCTCCGCACCCCCGGCGCCTGGACTTTCCTGGCCCCCGCCTTCGCCGCCCGACTGCCGTACGCCATGCTCAGCCTGGGCATCGTGCTGCTCGTCCTGGACACCCACGGCTCGTACGGCACGGCCGGTGCCGTGGCGGCCGTCTCCGCCGTCGCCCAGGCCGTGATCGGCCCGCAGACCGGCCGGCTCGCCGACCGCTACGGCCAGGCCGCCGTGCTGCTGCCCAGCGTCGCGGTGCACGCCCTGTCGGTGGGCGCACTGATCGCCCTGGCCCTCGGCCACGCCCCGGCGTGGGCGCTGTTCGCGGCCGCCGCCCCGGCCGGTGCCTCGGTGCCGCAGATCGGCGCCATGGTCCGGGCCCGCTGGGTCGCCCGGCTGTCGGACTCCCCGGCCACCCTGAACACGGCCTTCGCCTTCGAGTCGGTCACCGACGAGTTCACCTTCGTGGTCGGCCCGGTGCTGGCCACCGCCATCGCCACCACCGTCACCCCGTCCGCCGCGCTGATCGCCGAGGCGGCGCTGACCGTCGCCGGCGGCCTGGCCTTCGCCGCCCAGCGCGGCACCGCCCCGGCCCGCCACCCGCGCACCGCCGGCGGCCGCGGCCCGTCCGCGCTGTCCTCCCCCGGTGTCCGGCTGCTGGCCGCCTCGTTCCTCGGGGTCGGCAGCGTCTTCGGCGCCATGCAGGTCTCGGTGACCGCCTTCGCCGAGTCGGTCGGCCGCGGCGGCGCCAACGGCACCGTGTACGGCATCTTCGCCGGCGGCTCGATGCTCGCCGGCGTGCTGTACGGCCTGGTCGCCTGGCGCCGGCCCGCCCGGCAGCGGATGCTCGGCTGCTACGCCCTGCTGGTCCTCGGCTGCTCGACGCTGTGGGCCATGCCCAACCTGACCGCGCTGGCCGTGGCCGGCCTCTTCTGCGGCCTCGCCATCGCGCCCACCCTGATCACCGGCTACACCCTGGTCGAGACGCTCGTCGCGGACGGCGCCAAGACCGAGGCGTTCACCTGGCTCACCGGCGCCATCGGGCTCGGCCTCGCGGCCGGCTCGACCGTCGCCGGACTGCTGATCGACGCGGGCGGGCCCTCCACGGGCTTCCTGGTGCCGGTGGTCGGCGCGGGCCTCGGCCTGATCGCCCTGGTCGCGCTGCGCGGGCTGCTGGTCGCACCCGCGGAGGCCGTCGGCGGGGAGCCGCGGTCCGCGGTCGCCGCCGCCTTCGAACCGGCCGCGGCGGGCGGTGCCGGCGGTGCGGGCACGCGGGAACTGGTCGGCGCCGGGCGGGCCTGACGGCAGGCCGGCGGCGGCGCGGCCGGGCGGCCCGGTCCATCTCACACCCGGCATCGCTGGACTGTTCCAGCGGAATGCCGCATCATGGACGATCGTTAGCACTCATCAGGCGAGAGTGCCAGGAGGAAGCAAGTGCCCACGTACCAGTACCAGTGCACCGAGTGCGGCAACGGCCTGGAGGCGGTGCAGAAGTTCACCGACGAGGCGCTGACCACGTGCCCCGACTGCCAGGGGAAGCTCCGCAAGGTCTTCTCGGCCGTGGGCGTCGTGTTCAAGGGCTCGGGCTTCTACCGCACCGACAGCCGCTCCTCCTCCAGCAGCTCGGTGGGCTCGGGGTCGTCCTCGGCCTCGTCCGGCTCCTCGACGTCCTCCGCGCCGGCCGCCGCGTCCTCCGGGTCGACGGCGTCGGCTCCGGCCGCGAGCTGAGCCTTCGGCCACGGCGCACGGCAGAGCCCGGTACCACCGCCCCTCGGGGCAGGCGGCACCGGGCTCTCCGCATGTCCGGGCCCGGGTGCGGCCCGTCCTGCCGCTGTCCGGTGCAGTCCGTCCCGCCGCTGTTCCGTCGCTGTTCCGTCGGGTGGGACATTCCGCCGTCCGGGTGGCGGAGTTTTCCACAGGCCCGGGTTTTCCACAGGAATGGGCTGGGGAATTCCGGGGCCGTTGTGCCCGCCGCATTCTGGTTCCCGCGGGCCCGGCCGGGTCCGTACAGGACCGACCGAAGGCGGATGACCGCTGTGACCACCCACCCGGCTTCCCCGCTCCCGCTCCCCTTCGCCGTACCGCCCCGCCGGGAGGTGCCGGACTTCCCGCCCATCCGGCGCGGCTCCGGCGGGCGCCACCGGCTGCAGCAGGCCGTGCGGCACCGCCCGAGCGTGCTCGCGGCCGGGCTGCTCGCCGCGGCCACCGCGCTCGCCGCCGGGCCGCTGCGGCCCGGCCCGCACGCCCCGGCCGCCGCAGCGACGACCGCCGCCGAGCCGGCCTCCGCGCCCCGCTGTACCGGCACCGCCCCTCCGGTGGACTGAACCGACGGCGCCCCGGGCCCACCGGCGTGCCGAATTCCGACGCCGCCCGCACGCTGTGGTGTCGTTGCGGAACGAAGGGCTTCAGGGAATTCCTGTTCCGCTGAAACGTCGTCGATCTCGCGGTCGCCGTCGTGATCGGCGCGGCATTCACGAACATCATCAATGCGTTCGTGAAGGGCGGCATCAATCCGATCGTCGGCCTGTTCGGCACCAAGGACCTCGCGTCCTACCGGTCCTGCCTCAAGGGCCCCTGCCGACTGGCGCCCGACGGCACGGTCTCGTCCGGCATCTTCATCCTGTGGGGCGAGGTGCTCAGCGCCGTCGTGCAGTTCGTGATCACCGCCGCGGTGGTCTACTTCGTCTTCATCCTGCCGATGCTGCACCTCATGGCGAAGCGGAAGACCAGGGAGGAGGAGGTCCTGGAGGCGGAGGCGAAGGAGGTCGTCCTGCTGACCGAGATCCGCGACACCCTGGTGCAGCGCAGCTGACCGGCCCACGGGTCCGGCGGGCGGGCCCCGCCCGGGCAGTGGTGCTCCGGGCCGCGGCGCAGCCGACCGCTACTCGCCGTGGTGCGGCGGCCGCTGGCTCAGGTACCAGTCGAGCCCGCGGGACGCGCCGCCCTCGCCGGGGCGCTCACCCCAGCCGCGGTCGGTGTCGTCGCTGCTCTGCCGGTCCAGCGGGTCGCCGAACACCAGCTTCGGGGCCGGCTTCGCGGGCCGGGCCGCCGCGCTCCCGCCGGTGACCGCGTCCTTGCCGGGACGCCTGTCCCGGTCGGTGCCCCGCTCGTCGCCGCCGCCGTCCTGCTCGCCCATCGTCCCGCCTCCAGCTCTCTCGCCCACCAGCCTAGGGCGTGTCCCACGGCGGGCCGGACACCGCACGGCCCCGGTCCCGGGCAGTGCCCGGACCGGGGCCCGAGGAGTCGGCGCCCCCGGTGCCGACCGGTCAGGCCGCTTCGAACCCGGCGTGGTCGGCGATCTTCTTCAGCTCGGCCAGTGCGTGCTTCTCGATCTGGCGGATGCGCTCGCGGGTCAGCCCGTGCTGCTTGCCGACCTCGGTGAGCGTCCGCTCGCGGCCGTCCTCCATGCCGTAGCGGGAGCGGATGATCGAGGCCGTGCGGTCGTCGAGCCGCCCGATCAGGTCGTCGAGCTCCTCGCGGCGGAGCATCACCATGACGGCGTCCTCCGGGGAGACCGCGCCGGTGTCCTCCACCAGGTCGCCGAACTGCGTCTCGCCCTCGTCGTCGACCGACATGTTGAGGCTGACCGGGTCGCGCGCCCAGTCCAGCACGTCCTTGATCCGCTCCTCCGTGGTGTCCAGCTCGGCCGCGATCTCGGCCGGGTCGGCCTCACGGCCCAGCTCCTTGGACTTCTCGCGCTGCACCCGCCGGATGCGCCCGAGCTCCTCCACCAGGTGGACGGGCAGCCGGATGGTGCGCGACTGGTCGGCGATCGACCGAGTGATCGCCTGCCTGATCCACCACGTCGCGTACGTGGAGAACTTGAAGCCCTTGGCGTAGTCGAACTTCTCGACCGCCCGGACGAGGCCCGCATTGCCCTCCTGGATGAGGTCCAGCAGGGGCAGGCCGCTGCGCGGGTACCGGCGGGCCACCGCGACCACCAACCGGAGGTTGGACCTGATGAACACGTCCTTGGCGCGCTCCGCGTCCTCGGCTATCGCCTCCAGCTCCTCGCGCGTCACACCCTCGGGCAGGGCGCCCTCGTCCAGCAGGTGCTGGGCGTACACACCGGCCTCGATGCGCAGGGAGAGCTGGACCTCCTCGGCGGCGTCGAGCAGCGGCGTCCTGGCGATCTCGTCGAGGTACATGCCGACGAGGTCGCGGTCGGCCTCAAGGTTGGTCGGCCGGGCCGAGCGAGTCCGGTCGGCCCTGTCGCGAACGACGGCACGAGTGGCCATGCTTGCTCCCTTGCTGGATTGCCGGGTCTGGCGGCGACGCCCGCGCGGGGCTGCGCTGCTCATACAAGTGCGGGCCTCCTGGAGGCTCACACGTAACGATCCAACGCACAGAAATGGGACAACATTCCCAACTCACTCAGATTTTCGCGCCTCATGCAGTATCCTGTCGAATTTCACCCCGATTGTTGACGCTCCGTCACCGCACGCGCACCCGGCGCAATCGCCCGGCCTCCGCCCCGGCGCTCCCCGCAACGACCCGGCGGCATCAGGTCCAACGTCGGCAGGTGTGCCGACTCTTCCAACGAACGACACCGCCCGATCGCACCTTCTCCGCACAAAAGATGCCGAATCGCTATCCCGTCGGGTCCGCTCCGCACACCGGCGCTGGGAAGGTGACAGCCATGCACCCGTCCGCGCTTCCCGCCGTTCACCGGCCCGTCGCCCGACACGCCCTGTGGGCGCTCGGTGGCACGCTGCTGTTCGGCCTGCTGCTGGGGCTGGTGGCGAGCGGCTGGGCCCCGCTGGCACGACTGGACCAGCACTGGGTCGCGGCACTGCAGGGCTACGCCCGTCGGCACACCGCGTGGACGGCCTCGATGCAGACGCTCAGCGACATCGCCGGCACGGCGACCATGCGCGTGGTGCTGCTCGGTGCGGCGGTCTGGCTGTGGGCCATCAGGGCGCGCGTCCTCGCCGCCTGGGCCGCGGCGCAGGCGCTGCTCGGCTGGGCCGCGGCGGTGGGCCTCCAGGCGGCAATCGGCCGGGCCCGCCCGCACTTCGCGGACGCGGTGTCGCACGCCGAGGGCCCGGCCTTCCCCTCCGGGCACGCCACCGCCTCGGCGCTCACCTGCGCAGCGCTGGTGGCGCTGGCCTGGCCGCTGACCGGGCGGGCGGGCCGGATCTGGGCCTGCGGCGCGGCGGCGGTCACGGTGCTCGCGGTCGGCTGGAGCCGGATCGCGCTCGGCGTGCACTGGCCGAGCGACGTCCTCGGCGGATGGCTGGCGGCGGCCGCGCTGCTGGGCTGGGTGACGGTCGCGGTGGAACTCTGGCGTCCGGGCGCCCTGGCGCGGGACTTCCGCCGGGTGGACCGGCACACCGGGCCGCGCGTGCAGCGCGTCCTCGTCCGCGGCACGGCGCCGGACTCCACCGAGGAGGGCGCCGACGAGGACGGCTCGGGCGAGGAGGAGGCCGACGACTCCGGCGGGGGCTCCGGCAGTGACCCGGACAGGGGCTCCGACGTGGACGGCGACGGGAGCCCGCGGGCCGGCCGGGCCGACCGGACCCGGACGGCTCCGGGGCCCGGCGCGGTGGACGTGTCCCGTGTCCACCACCGCCACAGCTGACATGCAGTGAGAAAGGTCACACGATCGGGCGGCGGCCCGGCGGTGGAGGGACACGGATGACAACCGATCACCCCGAACGGCCCGCCACCTGTAGCGACATAACCGGACATAGCGTCGCAATCCACCACCCTTCGCGCCATCGCCACCTCCGGAGCCCCGATATCCTCCGTGGACGCAGGGCTGCCGCCCGGGGCACCGGACTCCCCAGGGAGTGCCGCGGTTTGGCAGACTGCTCCGGCTGGGTGCACCTGTGCGGAAGCCCCACAGCCCCACCGCCCAGGCACCGAGTGACGGGGGTCCGATGACCATGCACACCACGGGTGAGTCCCCCGACTCGTACGCGTACCCGGACCCGCCGACCATGGCGCTGCGTCCGATCCCGCCGCAGCAGCCGGAGGCCGGCCACGCCGGCGCCGCCGCGCAGCCCGGCGTCCCGCCCCAGCCCTCCGTCCCCGCCCAGCCCGGCGCCCCGGTCCACCCGGGCGTGCCGCAGCAGCCGGCCCAGCCCCCGCAGGCACCCGCCACCGTGCCGTCGCAGCGCCAGGGCGAGGCCCCGGCCGCTCCGGCGCCCTCGGCCGGCCGCAGCGGGCTGATCATGGCGATCGGCACGCTCTCCTCGCGCGCCCTCGGCTTCGTCCGCAGCGCCATGATCGTCGCCGCGCTCGGCGCCGCCGGACTCGGCGACTCCTTCAACGTCGCCAACTCGCTGCCCAACGTCGTCTACATGATGCTCATGGGCGGCGTGCTGGCCTCGGTCTTCGTCCCCGAACTGGTGCACGCCGCGCAGACCCACGAGGACGGCGGCGTCGCCTACACCGACCGGCTGCTGACCCTGTGCGGCGTCATCCTGGTCGTGCTGACCGTCGGCGCCTGGATCCTCGCGCCGACCATCGTCGACATCTACTCGAACTTCGACGGCGCACAGCGCGACCTGACCATCGCCTTCGCCCGGTACTGCCTGCCCCAGATCTTCTTCTACGGCGTCTTCACCCTGCTCGGCCAGGTGCTCAACTCGCGCGACAGGTTCGGCGCGATGATGTGGACGCCGGTGCTGAACAACGTCGTGGCGATCGCGGTCTTCGGCATCTACATCCTGGTCGGCAACGGCGCGGAGAAGGCCGAACAGATGACCGCCGGCCAGACCATGCTGCTCGGCCTCGGCAGCACGCTCGGCATCGTCGTCCAGGCCGTCGGCCTGCTGCCCTCGCTGCGCTCCTCCGGTTTCCGCTGGACGCCGCGGTTCGACTGGCGCGGCGCCGGCCTCACCAAGCCGATCCGCGCCGCGACGTGGGCGCTGCTGCTCGTCGTGGTCACCCAGCTCTCGTTCGCCGTGATCAGCCGGCTGAGCACCGGTGCCGGCGTCCGCGCCGAGGACGCCGGGCTGACGATGGGCCTCGGCAACTTCGCGTACACCAACGCCTACCAGCTCTTCGTCGTCCCGCAGGGCGTCATCACCATCTCGCTGGTGACCGCGCTGCTGCCCGGCATGTCCCGCGCCGCCACCCGCGGCGATCTGACCAAGATCGGCTCCGACCTGGCCGGCATGCTGCGCTCCTCCGCCGCGATGATCGTCACCGCCACGGTGCTGTTCATCGCGCTGGCCCCGCAGATCGCCGCGATCGCCTACGAGCACGGCAAGGTCACCCCGGCCAGCTCCTGGGTCATCGCCCAGGCGCTGATCGCCTTCGCGATCGGCCTGCCCGCCTTCTGCGCCCAGTACGCCCTGGCCCGCGGCTTCTACGCGATGGGCGACGCCAAGACGCCGTTCTGGCTGACCGTCGTCTCCACGACGGTCAACTCCGGGCTGTCCGCCGTCGCCTACTGGCTGCTGGACCCGCGCTGGATCATCATCGGCATGGCCCTCGCCCAGAGCATCGCCTGCCTGGTCGGCGTCGGCATCACCGGCTGGGCCCTCAGCCGACGGCTGCGCAAGCCCGTGCCGCAGGCCGCGGCGCCGGCGGCTCCGGCCGGGCCGGACGCGACCATGGTGCTCGGCCTGCGCCGCGGCAAGCAGCGCAGCGGGCTCGACGGCGGTTCGGTCATCGCCCTGCACCTGGCCATCACGGCGGCCTGCCTGCCGGGCGCGGCGGCCGCGGTGTGGATCGCGGGCCGGATCACCGACGCCGTCGGTGGCGGCCTGGTCGGCAACACGGTGGGCCTGGCAGCGGGCTCGCTGGCCGTCCTGCTCTCGCTGTTCGCCCTGGCCCGCCCGTTCGGTGCAGGCGCCGCAGTGGCCCCGCTCGCCCGCAAGCTCCGCATCCCCTACCCGGAGCCGGCCCCCGCCACGGGCAACGGCAAGCACCGCCGCTAGGAATCGCCAACGGCTCCGGGCGCAGGCCGACCGCAACTCCCCTCCGGCCTGCGGTACTTCAGTGCGCCCACGGGGCCGCTCGGGCAGCGCGGACCCCGGTGGATGGTGGGCGTCCGACCGAGTGCTACGTTCGCGTCGCCCTCCGTGCGACAGGCGCACCGGCCGCACCCCGGCCGAGTGCCCCCGCGGCGGGCTCCACATGGGTCCGGCCCCCACGGCCGGTCGGGTACGGAAGGTCCGCAGACTCCGTTGACTGCAGAACACAGAGCCGAGCGCGGCCCCGCCGGGGCCGCGCACCGCCGCAAGCACAAGCTGCGAATACCGCTGGCGATCACCGCGGCGGTCGCCGCCTCCGCCACCGGTTTCGCGCTCTTCGCAGGGGCCGACACGACGCCCGCCGCAGCGACTCCCGGTGCGGACGCACTGCAGCGCCAGTTCGCCGCCGCCGCGTCCGAGTTCAAGGTGCCGGAGAGCATCCTGCTGGCGCTCTCCTACCAGCAGAGCCGCTGGGAGTCGCACCACGGCGAGCCGAGCACCACCGGCAACTACAACGTGATGGGTCTGACCCAGGTCGACCCGGCGGCGGTCGCCAAGGCCATCGACGCCGGTCCCGGCCCCGAGGTGGACGGCCGCGGCGACGACGCCCCCGTCCGCAAGGACGCGCCTCCGGTGCAGGTCGAGGACGGCCCGGAGCTGCACACGCTGGACAAGGCCGCCAAGCTGATCGACAAGCCGGCGGACAAGCTGAAGACCGACCCGGCGCAGAGCATCCGCGGTGCCGCTGCCCTGCTGGTGAAGTACCAGAAGGAGGCCGGCAAGCCGCTGTCGAACGACCCGGCCGCCTGGTTCACCGCGGTGTCCCGGTTCAGCGAGTCCCCGGCCGGGGAGGGCGGCGACGACTTCGCCGACCGCGTGCTCGGCACCGTCCGCGCCGGTGCGAGCCGCGTGACCGCCGACGGCCAGCTGGTGACGCTCGCCGCGGCCCCGGCCGTCACCGCGGGCGACTCGGCGGCGCTGCGGCTGAGCTCCGCCGACAAGCAGACCTCCGTCCCGGTCGCTCCCCCGGTGCCGAAGCGCCCCTCGGGCAAGCCGGCCAAGCCGGGCAAGACCACCACGAAGGGCACCAAGACCGGGGCCGGCACGTCGGGCACCGCGTCCCGCGCCGCCACCACGGGTGCGCGCACCGCCCTGCAGGCGTCGTACAGCGGCGTGCAGACCTCGGGCGTGCCGGCCACCGGCGCGCTGACCGCCGACGCTCCCGGCCCGGTCGAGTGCCCCACCGGCCTCGGCTGCGACTTCAGGGCCGCCGCGTACGCGCCGAGGACCGCGACCTCCGGTCCGGACGACTACGGCAACTACACGATCGCGAACCGGCCGGCCGACGGCCAGCGGATCGACTACATCGTCATCCACGACACCGAGGGCGGCTTCGACAGCTCCGTCCGGCTGTTCCAGAACCCGGCCGCCCAGGCCAGCGCGCACTACATCGTGCGGTCCTCCGACGGCCACGTCTCCCAGCTGGTGAACACCAAGAACGTCGCGTGGCAGGCCGGCAACAAGACCGTCAACATGCACAGCATCGGCATCGAGCACGAGGGCTACGCCTTCCCGGCGAACAACGCGACCTGGTACTCGGAGCAGCTGTACCAGTCCTCCGCCTCGCTGACCCGCTACCTGGCCGACCGCTTCGGCGTCCCGCTGGACCGCCAGCACATCATCGGCCACGACGACGTCCCCGGCCCGCGCCAGCAGGACATCGCCGGCATGCACTGGGACCCGGGCACGTTCTGGGACTGGAACCACTACATGGACCTGGTCGGCGCCCCGGTCCGGGCCAGCACCGGCGGTCCGATCCTGGTCGGCGGCAAGGTCACCATCGCCCCTGCCTTCGACTCCACCAACATGCCTCCGGTGGACAACACGGCCGCCCGCCCGGAGAACTTCGTCTACCTGCGCACCTCCCCGAGCGCGAGCGCCTCGCTGATCAGCGGCGGCACCACCCAGGCCGCCAACTGGAAGGCCAAGGCGGTCGCCGGGACGAGCTACGTGGTCGCGGACCAGCAGGGCGACTGGACGGCCATCTGGTACGGCAGCGTGAAGGGCTGGTTCTACAACCCGAACGGCCAGAGCGCCGCCGCCGACAACCGCACCGGCCAGACCGTGCTCGTCCCCAAGGCCGGCCGGGCCTCCATCCCGGTGTACGGGCGTTCCTACCCCGAGCGCGCCGCCTACCAGCCGTACCCGGCCATCGACGCGATCTACGACTCGGCCAACCTCGCGCCGGCCGCCTACACGGCGACGATCCCGGCCGGGCAGGCGTACGTCGCGGGCGGCGACCAGCCGGTGTACGGCGACTACTACTACGCGCAGAACATCAACGGTGACGCACCGAACGACCGCACCCTGGTCGTCGGCAACGACACCTACTACCCGATCCGGTACAACCACCGGCTCGCGTTCCTGAAGTCGACCGACGTGGACGCGGTCACCGCGGCCACCCCCGCGCCGAGCGGCTACGCCCCGGTGACGCCGACCCGCCTGCTCGACACCCGGTACGGCACCGGCGCCCCCAAGGCGAAGGTCGGCCCGGGCGGCACCGTCGGGCTCCAGGTCACCGGCGGCGCCACCGGCGTCCCGGCGAACGCCACCGCGGTGATCCTCAACGTGACGGCGGTCGCGCCGAGCGCCGGCAGCTTCGTCACGGTGTACCCGGACGGCCAGCCGCGGCCGGTCGCGTCCAACCTCAACTTCACCGCCGGGCAGACGATCCCCAACCTCGTGGTGGTGCCGGTCGTCAACGGCCGGGTGAACCTGTACAACCAGTACGGCAGCGTCGACCTGCTGGCCGACGTGGCCGGTTACTACGCTCCGGACGGCAGCGCGAAGCTCACCACGATGACGCCGACCCGCCTGCTCGACACCCGGTACGGCACCGGCGCCCCACAGGGCAAGGTCGGCCCGGCGGGCACGCTCACCCTGGACCTGGCCGGCGTCCCGGCGGACGCCACCGGTGTGGTGCTCAACGTGACGGCGACCGGCCCCACCGCCGACAGCTTCGTCACCGTGTACCCGCACGGCAGCACGCTGCCCGTGGTGTCCAACCTGAACTTCCGGGCCGGGCAGACGATCCCGAACCAGGTCATCGTGCCGATATCCGACGGCAAGGTGGACCTGTACAACAAGGCGGGCAGCGTCGACCTGATCGCCGACATCACCGGCTACTACTCGCCGGCCGGCACCGCGAAGTTCACCAGCGCCGGCCCGAGCCGCCTGCTGGACACCCGCTACGGGACGGGCACCCCCACCGGCAAGCCCACCCGCCTGGGCCCCGACGGCACGCTGACCCTCACGGTCTCCGGCCGCGCCGGCCTGCCGACCACCGGGGTGACCGCGGTCGTCCTGAACGTCACCGCCGTACAGCCGACGGCGGGCGGCTTCGTGACCGTCTTCCCGGCGGGCACCGAGCGCCCCGGCGTCTCCAACCTCAACTTCACCGCGGGCCAGGTGATCCCCAACCTGGTCGTCGTCCCGGTGAAGGACGGCAAGGTGTCGTTCTACAACCGGTACGGCAACGTCGACCTGGTCGCCGACATCACCGGCTACTACACCGGCTGACGCGGCGGACCGGACAGCACGAAGGCCGTGGCCCGGCCCCCACAGCAGGGGGCCGGGCCACGGCCTTTCGATCTGCCCGGTCAGTGGTCGTAGTAGCCGTTCACGTCGACGATCACGTCCACGTTCGCCCAGCTGCCGTTGAAGAACTCCACCTGGCCGGCGTCGTCGGTCGCCACCACCGCGGCGTTCGGGACGGTCTGGTCCTTGACCCAGTTCAGGTTGGAGACCACGGGCCGCGCGGTGCCGTTGGGGTAGGCGGTCAGGAAGCCCGCCGCCACCGTGTTGGTGACGGTGAGGTTCATCGAGACCGCGGTGCCGTGCTCGATCGCCCGCAGGTGCAGCGTCTGGTTGCCGCCGATGGGAGCGGCCGGCTGCCACTCGCCCACGCCGGAGGCGAACCAGGGCTTGCGGGTGTCGATCACCCGGCTGGGCGCCAGCGCGTGGAACATGTCGCCGCCGGAGGCCGTGTAGTAGCCGGCCAGGTCGGCGATCACCTCGGCCGTGCCACCGCCGCCGCCACTGAACAGCGAGACCTTCCCGTCCTTCACCGGCACGGTGACCAGGTTGGGAACGGTCTGGCCCGCCGTCCGGTTGAGGCTGGAGGCGGTCGGGCGCTCATCACCGTGCGGGTAGACCGTGAGGTAACCGCGGTCGGTGGGCTTGGTGACGGTGACGTTGAGCGTCACCGCGCGGACGTCGGCGGGAAGGCCGGGAACGGCCAGGTCCAGCGTCTGGTTGGCCGCCAGCGGCGCCTTCGGGGCACCCGTCGCGTAGCGGGTGTCCAGGATGCGGCTCGGGCTCTTCGGGGTGAAGCCGGCACCCACGGTGGAGAAGTAGCCGAACAGGTCGGCGACGACGTGCACGGTGCCGCCGCTGCCGTTGTAGAAGGCGGCCTTGCCGTCCCTGGCCTGAACGGTCACCAGGTTCGCGGCCGTCAGGCCTGGTGTCCAGTTGAGGCTGGAGGCAGTCGGGCGCTCGTCGCCGTGCGGGTAGACCGTCAGGAAGCCGCGGTCGGACGGCTCGGTGACGGTGACGTTCAGGGTCACCGCGGTGACGCCGTTCGCCGGGACGCCGTGCACGCCGGTGACCGGGAGCTCCACCGTGGCGCCGGGCGCGACGGCCGTCGTGGTGCCGACACCGACCGCCTTGCGGGTGTCGAGCAGCCGGACGGGGCCGGTCGGGGTGTACCGGGTGCCGAAGTTCACCAGCTCGCTCGCACCGCGGTCGCGGCGGCCCGAACCGGTGCCGGTGTCGGACACCCACGGGTCGTCGGCGGCGCGCGCGCCCCAGAGGTCGGTCTCCTGCAGGCCCGGTGCAGACTCGTCGGCCGAGTCGACGATCGGCGACTTCAGCTGGCCCGAGTCGCCCATCCAGCGCTGCACCTCCACCACGCCGATGAGGTCGTGGTCGCCCTGCCCGGAGGCCGCGGCGAACGCCTGCACGTCGTCGTGGACGGTGCCCTTCCAGTCGTAGGCGGGGCTGCCGTCCTGGGAGTCGAAGGCGTTGTACGCGACCTTGGTCCCCTCGGCGGCCTCGGCTGCCACCCGCAGGCCGACGTACTTGGACGCGTCGGCGCAGTTCGGGTTGGAGTGGTTGTCCACGTCGTTCGTCGACAGGACGTTGTTCTCGACGATCGCGCCGGTCGAGGCGCCGAGCAGTTGGAGAGCGTCCTGGCAGCGCGGCGAGAGCGTGTTGTTGACGATCACGGTGCCGGGGGCGCCGTCCACGGTGATGGCCGGATTGGCGCTCGAGTGGACGTAGTTGGTGGAGATCACGGTGCCCTTGGCGCCGGGCTCGACCGCAACCAGGCCGTTGAGGCCCGGAACGTAGTTGTGCACCAGCGTAACCCCGGTGGGGGCGCCGGCGATCCGGACGGCCGGGTTGCCCGGGATCGGGTTGCCGCTCAACGAACTCCCGGAGACGGCGATGTCGCCCCCGCCGTTCACCAGCACGGCACCGGCGCTGCCGGACAGATCCAGGTTCTCGAACCGGATGTGCTGGACGCCGGAGAGCGTGAAGGCGTGGGGCAGCTGCCCGAACGACTCGCCGATCCTCGTCCGCTGGTCGTAGTACGCGCCCACGCCCCCGGCCCCGACGAAGGTGATGGGAGCCTCGGCCGTACCCGACCGCGTCAGCGTGACGTGCTCCGGGTACTGGCCCTTGGCGATGCTCACGGTCTGGCCCGGCTGGACCTTCGCGGCGGCCGCGGCGACGGTGCAGAAGGGCTGGGCGGCGGTGCCCTGGCCCGCGTTCGAGCAGTGCGCGTCGGACGCGTTGTTGACGTAGAGGATGCCGGCAGCGGCCGCGGCACCCGTGACGCCGATTGCCGGGAGTCCGGCCGCGCCGATGATGGCGGCGCCCGTCAGGACGCCGAGTCGAGTTCTGATGATGCCCCCCATGGGCTCAAGAGAGAGTGGGGGCAAGCCCGGAGCGCTGGAACAGCTGCTCGAACGGACCGCGTGCGGATCATGCCACACCCCCCTGAC
Source organism: Kitasatospora sp. NPDC051914 (assembly GCF_040680995.1). Lineage (NCBI taxonomy): Bacteria > Bacillati > Actinomycetota > Actinomycetes > Kitasatosporales > Streptomycetaceae > Kitasatospora > Kitasatospora sp. NPDC051914. Next base: position 736 of record NZ_JBFAXX010000055.1, on the reverse strand, counting down.
GCCCCGCCACGAGGTATCGCACACACCATCCGCTCCCCGCACGGCCCCTCCGCCGACGAAGCACCGCCGGCCGCTCCTCCTGCTCGGTCCCTCGCGCACCGCCCGATCCGGCACGGCCGTGCCACGGACAGCACGAAGGGCCGGCACCCGAGGTTCGTCCTCGTGAGCCGGCCCTGCAGCAGAGCGTGCCCCAGGCAGGATTCGAACCTGCGACACCGGCTTTAGGAGAGCCGTGCTCTATCCCCTGAGCTACTGAGGCGGGGGCCTGCCGAAGTGCCTGCGCGGTGGCGGGCGGTGTTCGGCCGACGGCAGACAGACTAGCGGATCCGGCGCCGGGCGATCGTGTACGGGAAGCGGTGCCGGCTCGCGGAGCGCGGTGCTGCGGGGAAGGGGTGTGCCTGCGGCAGGAGCTGCGGCGGTGACGGGAGGCGCGTCCAGGTCGTTACCATCGGCACGGGCGACGATCCGTACGAGGGGCTCCCGGCCGCCGGCCCGGGCCCTGCGGCGGCGTTCGTCCCGGCCGAGGCCCGGTGTGTCCCCGGGCCGACCGTGCTGCCGCCGGGGCGCCGCGAGGTGCCGGCGGTGGCCGCGTCGGGCCAGAGCGGCCCGACGCCGATGCGAAAGGCTGTGCCGTGACTGCCGCTGAGGAGACCACCTTCGCCGATCTGGGCGAGGTGCTGGTGATCATCCCGACCTACAACGAGGCCGAGAACATCGAGCGGATCGTCTCGCGGGT